>JALFRH010000046.1 GCA_022785155.1 Spirochaetales bacterium | reverse complement strand
CATCAAGCTTAGGGCTGATGCTGGTCTCGAAGCCATCCCACTTGATATCACAGAGAACCCAAAGAACTTCAAGTTCTCCGAAATTGAAGCAGCTACCCTTCCAAGAGTTCTCTCTGATGTAGATGCAGCCGTCATCAATGGAAACTATGCAATCCCAGCCGGCCTTGTGGCTACAAGAGATGGTCTCTTTGTTGAAGGTGCAGATTCTCCATACGTAAACGTAATCGCAGTCAAGGAAGGAAATGAAAACAACCCAGCCATCAAGGCACTTGTCGAAGCCCTCAAGAGTGATGAAGTTGCAGCTTTTGTTGCTGAAAAGTATAAGAATGGCGAAGTCGTTCTCGTAGACTAATTGTTTTATCTCCGTTTTGTCCCTGGGATTATTTGTCCTGGGGACATTTTGTTTTATATGGCTTTTGGTGTATCATCGGAGTATGGATAAAGAGAGAAGGGAAATCATCGTCATCGGCGCAACTAATACGGATATCTCCGGTAAATGTCTTTATCCTCTGGTAATGGAAGACTCCAACCTTGGAAAGGTATCCATGAGCCTTGGAGGGGTGGCCCATAACATTGCCCTTAATCTATCTCTTCTTGGAAAGAATGTAACCTTCATCACGTCCCTAGGCCGTGATGTTTTTGGAGACAATGGAAGAAGAGAGATGGAAAATATCATGGATATTTCCCATTCCGTTTTCTTTGATGGAAGAAGCGGAGTATATCTATATGTTGCAGATGACAAGGGAGAACTGGTTGTCGCCGTCAACGATATGGAAGCCGTGAAGGAGATCTCTCCCTCTTTCCTGGAAACAAAGAAAGAGATCATCGAGGATTCGTCCTTCTTGATTTTAGATGCAAACCTGGAAGAGGAATCCATTCTCTCGGCTTCAAAAATGGCTCATGGCCTTGTTATCTGTGACGCTGTTTCCACACTTAAGGCAGGAAGGCTTAAATCTTCCTATCCATATATAAATATATTGAAGCCGAACTTAAAGGAACTTGAGTATCTCTCCGGTGTTGAAATTGAGGATGAGTCTTCAATCAAGGAAGCAGGCCTGGAGTTGATTGCACAAGGTGTGGGTGCCATTTTGGTGACTGCAGGAGATAAGGGCGCATACTATATCTCCAAGAAGTCTTTTTTCCATGCCTATGGCAGGAAGCTTGAAGTAAAGAATACAAATGGTGCCGGGGACAGCTTCTTGTCTGGTTTTGTATTTGCCCTTTCTGAAGGCATGGATGAGAAGGAAGCCTTGAAAATGGCCATATCCGCTGCAGAGATAACGATAATGGAAGAAAATACTGTTTCTAAGAAAATGGAGAGAGAAAGGTTATACGTACTCTCAAAGGAGATGAAAGTTGAAGAATTATCTTGACGTGTCGGAGGAAGTAAGGAAGGCACTTTTGGAAAACAAGCCTGTTGTTGCCTTGGAAAGCACCATCATTTCCCATGGTATGCCATATCCAAAGAATGTGGAGACGGCACTTATGGTAGAGGAAGAAGTAAGGAAAAATGGTGCAGTACCTGCAACCATAGCTATTATCGGAGGACGATTGAAAGCAGGCTTGACCAGTGATGAGATCGAATACTTCGGAAAGAAGGGTACCGCCATAACAAAAGCTTCAAGACGTGATATTCCTGCAATTATTGCAAGAAAAGAAGATGGAGCGACTACTGTTGCTGCTACAATGATTATTGCTGCACTGGCAGGAATCGATGTTTTCGCTACAGGTGGAATCGGTGGAGTACACAGAGGTGCCCAGGAGACCATGGATATTTCTGCAGACATGGATGAGCTCTCAAAAACAGGTGTGATGGTAATATGTGCCGGAGCCAAGGCTATTTTGGATCTTCCTTTGACCATGGAATATCTTGAGACCAAAGGCGTAAACGTCATTGGATACAAGACTGAAGAACTACCAGCTTTCTATACAAGAAAGAGCGGATTGAAGGTTGTCTGGAAGTGTGACACTCCCAGGGAAATAGCAGATATCTGGAAAGTGCAGAAGGATATATATCCTGGAACCGGCCTTCTTGTCACAAATCCAATTCCTGAAGAATACTCAATGGACAGCGAGTATATCAACAAGGAAATCGACATTGCCATTTCAGAAATGAATAAATTGGGAATCAAAGGAAAGGAAACCACTCCCTACTTGTTGGATAAGATCCAGAAATTGACAGGGGGAGAGAGCCTTGAAGCCAATATCAAGCTTGTTCTGAACAACGCAGCCCTTGCATCCAAGATAGCCGGAGAGTTGAAGAAATGATGGAAAGGGGACCAAAAGTCCTCTTTTCCATCTTTGTGAACTTTTATATTCTTCTTCATTTTTGTCCTATTTTATAAATATGGAATATTTCATAGTTGTACTTTTGTTCATTGTTTTGGTTCTCCTCCTCTTATTGTTGTTGAGGACAAACAAACCATCCCAAAAACTAGGGGAAGAGGAAATCTTTAGACTTCGTGACGGTATCAGGCAGGATACCCAGGAGTCTTTCTCCCGTTTCCAGGCCTCTTTGGATAGAGATATGGCCAAAGTAAACATGGAGATTAAGGCCACTGGGGAGAGAATGGATTTGAGGCTCTCAAAAAATGAAGAGTCCGTGAACTCCTTCATGACCAATGTCATGGACAGAATGAGAAGGGAAAGTGAACTAAGTAATGAAAGATCTCTCTCAAGCCTGAAATCCTTAGAGGGGAACTTCGATAGGATCAGGGAGGAAAACAGAGTGTCCTTCCATGATTTCTCTGAAAAGACAGAGAAACTTACCCTCTCTGTAAAAGAGGGAATGGATGCCATAAAGAAGGGAAACGAAGAAAAGCTAAAAGAGATACAGAACGTAGTGGACCAAAAACTTCAGGAAACTTTGGATAAGCGTATCGCAACCTCTTTCAAAGCCGTAACTGAGAATTTGGAGAAGCTTTATGAGTCTATGGGTTCCTTAAACACGCTCACCACTGATGTAAAGAAGATGAACTCTCTATTTTCAAACGTAAAAAGTCGTGGAGTCTGGGGGGAAATGCAGGCTGAGAATATCCTTTCAGATATCCTTACCCAAGACCAATGGGTGAGGAACTTCTCTCCTAGAGGAAATAGGGAAATGGTGGAGTTTGCCATAAGAATGCCTGGAAAAGAGGGTGAAATCTATCTTCCTGTTGACTCCAAATTCCCTATAAGCGACCTTGCCCGATATAAGGAAGCCGTAGACTCCAATGATGAAAAACAGGCTGAAATAGAGTCCAGGAACCTTAGGGACAGAATATTGTCGGAAGCCAAAGATATCAACAAGAAGTATGTGGTTCCTCCTATAACCACGGACTTCGCCATACTATTCGTCCCGTCAGAGACAATTTATCTTGAAGCCATAAAAATGGATGGCTTGGTGGAGAAGCTTCAGAATGACTATAGGGTTGTCCTGACCGGACCGAACAACTTTGCGGCTCTCCTCAATTCCCTTCGCCTCGGATTCAGGACCATGCAGATCGAAGAATATACTTCCACCATCTGGCATCTCTTCGAAGATATGAAAAAGCTCTTTTCAGATCTCTCTAAATCAATCGACGACTCCAAGAAACAGATAGATAAAGCCTCTGAGTCATTGGATGGCGCCAAAAGGAAAAAAGAGAAGATATCTTCAGTGTTGTCAAAAATAGAAGACAGTGCTGAAAAAGCAGCCATAGATGAGATTGACGCCTATTATGAGGAGTCCAAAGTACTTGTTGAGGAGAAAAAAGACGAATAAATGGAGGAAAAAAAGTGTTATTGGAAAAACTTTGCTTTCGTCTTCATGAAAAAACGTCTAAAATATCATCGTGCCAAAGATTGTTGATAAAGAAGAAAGAATGCAGATGATTCTGGAGAAAGCCTTGGAAGTTTTCTCAAGAGTCGGGTATAGAGATTCGAATTTGTCCCTCATTGCAGAGGCGTGTTCTCTTTCGCGTCCAACAGTATATCAATACTTCGGAGATAAGAAAGAGATATATTACTATGCAGTGAAAAACGTCACCTCCAAGATGTTTGAAAGGTATTCCAAGATAGCTTTCCAGGAAGGTGAAGAAGATGAAATCGAGAGACTGAGATTGATTGTTGTAGATATATTCACCTATGCCAGGGAAAATGAATCTACACTCTCAAATCTTGTGGAGTTCATTCTTTCCGAAAAGAGGGCGGGCGTAGATGTATATTCCGCCATAAGAGGTAGAACTGCAAAGATGCGCATTCTTATAAAGCGTCTTGTTCTACAGGGAATACATCATAACACTATTCGCAGCTGTGACGCGGATAAGGTGGGAGAAGAAATCTTCTCCCTTGTGGTTGCCGAAGCCTTCCAGGTAGGGTTCTTCCCGTCTTTCTCTGCAGAGGAAGCTACAAGTATCGTTTCTGAATTCTTGGAATCTTTCAGATATAACCGATAATTTCCTCTTGTCTTTTTTTATTCGATGGTTATATTTCCTTTTGGATATGAAATAGCTTCCGCCATTCCAGTCGGAGGTAAAGATGAATTACGATAAATTTACTGTGAAAATGCAGAAAGCTTTGGAAGAAGCTGTAACAAAGGCGGATCAAGCCGGACACAGTGAAGTTGTGCCTGCACATATGATCCTTGCACTTATTGCCCAAAGCGATGGAGTACTGAGACCTCTGTTTGAAAAACTGGGTGTCTCTCCCGATAGCGTAACAGCCTCTATGGAGAATATTCTCTCCAAACTTCCAAAGTCATACGGAGATACACAAAAGACATTCTCCCGTTCAATGGCCAGAATTCTTGGAGCTTGTGAGAAGACTGCTGGAGATTTTAAAGACGAATATGTCTCTGCCGAGCACTTCCTGCTTTCTCTCTTGAATGACGAATGCCCTGAAAAAGATGCCCTTGAGAAGCTGGGCGTTACAAAAGATAATGTCTTGGAGGCTCTTAAGGCCATCAGAGGCAATCAGCGTATTACAAGCCAGGATCCTGAAGCCCAGTATGCTTCCCTTGATAAATACTGCAAGGATCTGACCAGATCCGCAAAGGAAGATAAGCTTGACCCTGTAATCGGAAGAGACGAAGAGATAAGAAGGGTTATGCAGGTTCTTTCAAGAAGAACAAAGAACAACCCTGTTCTTATAGGTGAGCCTGGTGTAGGTAAGACTGCAATAGTGGAAGGGCTTGCCCAAAGAATAGCAAAGGGCGATGTCCCTGAGTCATTGAAGGATAAGAGACTGTTGTCCCTCGATATGGGCTCTCTCATTGCAGGAGCCAAGTTCAGAGGTGAGTTTGAAGAGAGATTAAAGGGTGTAATAAACGAAGTCACTAAGAGTGAAGGACATATCATACTCTTTATCGACGAGCTTCATACAATTGTAGGAGCTGGTGCAGCGGAAGGAAGCACAGATGCCTCCAACTTGATCAAGCCTGCCCTTGCAAGAGGAGAGCTTCATGCAATCGGTGCCACTACACTTGATGAATACAGAAAGTACATCGAGTCCGATAAAGCCCTGGAGAGAAGATTCCAGCCTGTATATGCAAAGGAACCAAGCGTAGAAGATACAATTTCTATTCTTAGAGGTCTTCAGCCAAAGTATGAAGTGCACCATGGTGTAAGAATCAAGGATGAGGCTCTGGTTGCAGCAGCTACTCTCTCCGACAGGTATCTTACATCCCGTTTCCTGCCGGACAAGGCAATAGACTTGGTGGATGAAGCCGCAAGCCAGATAAAGATGGAAATCGAGTCCCAGCCTGAAGAATTGGATAAACTTCAGAGAAAGATTCTCCAGCTCCAGATTGAGAAAGAGGCTCTTTCAAGGGAAAACGATGAACACTCCAAGGAAAGGCTTGGAAAGATCAATTCTGAACTTGCTGATCTCCAGTCAAAGTACAATGCCCTTCATTTGGAGTGGCAGAATGAAAAAGACGCCATTCTTGCCCTTAGGGAAAAGAAAGCCCAAATGGAGAAGTTGACCCAGAAAAAGGAGAATGCCGAGAGAAACGGAGACCTGAATACTGCAGCTCAGATCAAGTACGGCGAAATGCCGCAGCTTGAAAAAGAGATCAAGGATGCGGAAGACAAAGTAAACTCCTTCAAGACAGGAGAGGGAAGACTATTGAGGGAAGAGGTCACTGAAGATGATATTGCCAAGGTAGTATCTCTCTGGACAGGTATTCCTGTATCAAAAATGATGAGCTCCGAGATGCAGAAGTATACTGACTTGGAGAAGATTCTCTCCCAGTCCGTAGTGGGACAGGACGAAGCCATCAGTGCTGTAAGCAATGCAATAAGAAGAAACAAGGCTGGTATCAGCGATGAACATAGGCCTTTGGGATCCTTCTTGTTTGCCGGTCCTACAGGAGTAGGTAAGACGCTTTTGGCAAAGGTCTTGGCCGGCTTCTTGTTTGACGATGAAAAGGCCCTTACAAGAATAGATATGTCTGAGTATATGGAAAAATACTCAGTGTCCAGACTTATTGGAGCCCCTCCAGGATATGTAGGATATGATCAGGGAGGACAGTTGACGGAAGTGGTCAGAAGACGTCCTTACTCTGTAATTCTGTTTGATGAAATAGAAAAGGCACATCCTGATGTTTTCAACGTGCTTCTCCAGGTATTGGATGACGGCAGGCTTACAGATGGCCAGGGTAGGGTGGTTGATTTTACAAATACAATCATCATAATGACCAGCAACTTGGGTTCCGAGAGTATTCTTCGTGATCCAAAGAATGCAAGAAGCGAAGTCATGGAGGCCATAGCCCATACCTTCAAGCCGGAGTTCATCAACAGAATAGATGAAATCGTCGTCTTCAATCCTCTTGGAAAAGATGAAGTCAAGAGAATCGTTCATCTTCAGCTCCAGGCTCTTGGAAATAGGCTTGAGAAGAAGAACATCCACTTCTCATGGACTCCGGAAGTCGAAGACTACTGTGCAGAGGTGGGCTTCGATCCTTCCTTCGGTGCTCGTCCTATCAGAAGATGTATCCAGAATGAAATCGAGAATGAGCTGTCAAAGGCAATTCTCTCAGGATCCATTTCAAGAGAAGGAAATATCACTGCATCCCTCAAGGATGGAAAGATCTCCATTGGACTCTAAGAGTGCTTCATACTTATCAGGAGTATCGATGTCATAGATTGAACCAAGGGAAGATGGGACCATCATAAAACCATTTTCCCTTAGATATTCCTTCATGGTGCCGGGATAAGCCAAAAGCTTTTCCCGGTGTTCTTTTTTATATGCTACAGGATGGCCTGGAGTATTCTTGAAGGCACATCTTGCAATGCCTTTGTTTCCAAGATGTTTGAAAAGATCTAATGCATCTTCCTTCCCCAATAGAGGAAGATCTCCTGGGAGAATTGAAAAATCATCGTTCTCGACACACTTTATACCTTCGATGGTACTGGTTCTTTGTCCCATTCTATAGTTTTCGTTATATACAAAAGTGAGGGGAAAGCTTGAAAGGCTTTCTTCTACTCTTTCTCTCTCATTACCCGTTACAACTATGACTTTATCTGAAAAGGATAGGGCATTTCTCACAGTTTTTACGATTATTGCTTCCCCTTTATAGGGCAGAAGAAGCTTGTTCCGCCCCATTCTTTCAGATAAACCTGCTGCAAGAACGATTGTTGTCATAAAAGAATATTACTTTTTTTATTGAACCTTAGAAAGGAAAAGTTCTAGGATTTCAACATGCTTGTCACCTTGATAAATTCACTATCTGTTGTTTTGGGTACAATTCTGGGGCTAATATTGAAAAAGCGGCTTCCTTCTTCTTTCAGGACTATTGTCATGACTTCTTCCGGTCTTGTTACATTGGTCCTTGGCTTGTCCATGGCAGGAAGCGCCAATAGTACGCTTGGTGTTCTGTTTGCCCTGATAATAGGTGGTTTTATTGGTTTTGGTTTGAGAATCGAAGAGAGAATCGAGGCTTTTGGAAACAAATTCCAGAAGGAAGGGGAAGAAGGTTCCTTCGGCTTGGCCTTTCTGAACTCTTCCGTCCTGTTTTGCTCCGGTGCCATGAGTATCGTAGGATCAATAAATGCAGGAACTACAGGGGACGGCTCATTGATCTTGATAAAAAGCGTCATGGACGGCTTTATGGCCATTGTATTTGCCTCTACATATGGAAAGGGTGTAATACTCTCAGCCTTCACTGTTCTTATATATCAAGGATTCTTTGTCCTTGCAGGATCTGCTATTTCCCCTATTCTCGGTGAAACAGGTATAAGCGACATTGCAGCTGCAGGGGGATATCTTCTACTGATGATTGGATTATCTTTATTGGATATAAGGAAAACAAAAACTGCAAACTTTCTTCCAGCTTTGGTTTTTGCACCTGTCTTCGGCTGGGCATTTTCATTTTTGGCATAAAAAATCAAAATAAAAGGGGTTTGTTTACTCTTTCATTTTGCCACATAAAATATCCATGCTAAAATTGTCCATAACCACAAAATGGTATTTCGACAAAAGGAAGGGTGTTTTTATGGGGATGAAACACGTCTGTTGTCCTAGGTGCGGAAGTTTTGGATTGTCCCAGTCTCTTAATGCCAAAGGGGAGATGGAGTACAAATGCCATGACTGCAGAAGCCGATTTGGAGATGAAGCTGAAGCCAAAGAGTATGCGGATCTCTTTACAAGATTCTTGATTGAAATAAAGGATATTTTGGGGAATCGAATGATTCTCAAACTATCGAAAAGCGTTGAAGACTCCAAATACTATCTCAAACTAGGCAGATCCAAAGAGTATGAAGGTATATTGGATGTGGATTTCTGGGAAGAGCTTTCCGATAAGATGTTCATGGAGTGTTATTTCCATAAATGGAATGAAACATACTTCAGCACCAAAGATAATTGTGGTGTAGTGTGGGATATGGAGGCTTCCTTTTCCCGTAGGCATACGTTATCTGTCCATGGTTGCAATAGCTTCCCAGTCTATTGGAAGGATATTGTATCATTGTTTCTCCCTATACTTGAGAAGTATGAAGGACAGGACACCTTCGTCCACGCTCTGATTCAAGGATAAATCGATGTGAAAAAAAGCTCCCATGGGTTTCATGAGAGCTTTATTCTTTCAATTGGTAGGTTACTTTACCTTCCTGGCGTCCTCAAGAACACTATCTTCCTTACTTTTCTTTACCTTGCAAGGCTTTATGTTCCAGATTTCATCAGCATACTCTTTGATTGTCCTATCTGAAGAGAACTTGGCGGAAGAAGCGATGTTGATGGCACTCATCTTATTCCACTTGTCCTGATCATCTCTGTAGAGCTTGGATGCCTCTTCGTGTTTCTCGTGATACATTCTAAGATCTGCAAACAGGAAGTACTTATCATTGTAGTCGATGAGGGACTTCAGAAGAGGATCGAAGATTCCGTCTTCTCCGTTGTTGAAGAAACCATACTGGATAAGCTTGATTGCTGCGTTGATCTCAGCATCATTCTCCATCCATTCCCTGGAGGAATAGGTCTTTCCAAGTTCAGCGATTTCCTTTTCCGTATGACCGAAAATGAAGATGTTGTCCAATCCTGCTTCTTCAGCCATCTCTACGTTGGCTCCATCCAATGTTCCGATTGTAAGGGCGCCGTTGCACATGAACTTCATGTTTCCTGTACCTGAAGCCTCTGTTCCAGCTGTTGAAATCTGCTCCGAGAGGTTTGTTGCAGGAATAATGTTTTCAGCCAATGTAACTCTGTAGTCAGGCATGAAATAGACATGGAGCTTATCATTTACCTGAGGATCTGTATTGATGACATGGGCGATGGAGTTGATGAACTTGATGATAAGCTTTGCGTTTACATATCCTGGAGCAGCCTTTCCTCCGAAAAGGAAGGTTGTAGGCTGGAAAGATTCCCTATAAGCCTTATCGTTCTTCATTCTGTTATAGATGATTACGATATTGAGCGCGTTGAGAAGCTGTCTCTTGTATTCGTGGATTCTCTTTACCTGGACATCGATCATTGTATTTGGATCAATGATGATGCCGCTGTCTTTCTTAAGGAAGTCTGCAGCCTTTAGTTTTGCCTGATACTTTACTTTTGCAAGCTTTTCAAGGAATGCAGCATCATTTGAGAAATCCTTAAGCTTTCTGATTTCCTCGAAGTTTGTAATCCACTTGTTGCCAATTGCTTCTGTAATAAGGGAAGCAAGCCCTGGGTTTGCATCCAAAAGCCATCTTCTCTGGGTGATGCCGTTTGTCTTGTTGTTGAATCTTTCAGGGAAGATCTGGCCGAACTCAGGGAACATATTGTCCACAAGAAGCTTGGAGTGAAGTGCGGCTACTCCGTTTGTAGAGTGGCTTCCGATAATTGCAAGGTTTGCCATTCTCACCATCTTTGGATTTGATTCCTCGATGATAGATACTTTTGCAATTTTATCGTTCTGCATAGGGAAGAATGAAACTGCAGAAGAAAGGAATCTTCTGTTGATCTCAAAAATGATTTCCATATGACGAGGAAGAATAGATTGCATCATTGGCAGCGGCCACTTCTCCAATGCCTCCGGCATGAGAGTGTGGTTTGTATAACCGAGAGTATTAACTGTGATTTCCCAAGCTTCATCCCAGCCAAGGCCTTCCTGGTCGATGAGTATTCTCATGAGCTCGGGAACTGCAAGGGATGGATGGGTGTCGTTCATCTGGATTGCAGCTTCTTTAGGGAACTGCTTCCAGTTATAGTTGCCATATCTCTTGAATCTTCTGACGATATCCTGGAGAGAACATGAAACGAAGAAGTATTGCTGCTTCAATCTCAGTTCTTTACCCATGTATAGGGTATCATTAGGATAAAGGACCTGGGAAAGTGTCTCGGCATTGATCTTCTTTCTTACAGCCTCTGTGTAGTCTCCGGAGTTGAATTCCTGGAATGAGAATCCATCTGGGCTGGTGGCTGACCAAAGTCTCAGCGTGTTGACTGTCTTTC
>JALFRH010000180.1 GCA_022785155.1 Spirochaetales bacterium | reverse complement strand
ATGGGTTACAAAGATTGTAGTGACGCCAGTCTCCTTCTGGATTCTTCTGATTTCGGATCTCATTTCAATTCTGAGACGGGCATCAAGGTTTGAAAGAGGTTCGTCCAGGAGAAGGATCGAAGGATTCTTTACCATTGCCCTGGCAATTGCAACCCTCTGCTGCTGGCCTCCGGAAAGCTGACCGGGCTTTCTATTGAGGTATTCGTCGACTCTGGTAAGCCTTGCCATTTCAATGGCCCTTTGCTTTGCTTCGTTCCTCTCCACTTTCATACATTCAAGAGGAAACATAATGTTCTGGAGAACCGTCATATGGGGATAGAGTGCGTAGTTTTGGAAAACAAGGCCAAGACCTCTTTCTTCAGGCTCAAGATCAGTTACATCTTTATCATCAAAGAAGATTCTACCTGCAGTAGGTTTTTCCAGTCCACAGATAAGGTAAAGCATTGTGGATTTACCGCAGCCTGAAGGTCCAAGAAGACCGGTGAGTTTGCCGTCCTGTATTGAGAGCGTTACGTTGTCTACAGCCTTTATCGCCCCAAATTCTTTAGTCAAGTTTTCAACTTTAACCTGCATTCTTTACTCCTCCACAAACAATTTCTCTGGATCCAGACTGGTTCCGATTCTGGATGCTCCTCTATCAAGAAAAGCAAGGATTGAATCAAGGGAGCGGATTCCTCCTGCAGCCTTGATCTTTACACCTGGGGCTATGTTCTCCCTGAAGAGAGTGATATCCTCGATTTCTGCTCCTTTTGTACCGAAGCCTGTACTGGTTTTGATATAATCTGCACCAGCTTCAGATACGCACCTGCATACAGCCTTCTTCTCTTCCTGGGTGAGAAAGCATGTCTCCACGATGACCTTGAGGATATGGTCTCCTGCAGCCTTCTTGATTTCCCTGATTTCATCGGTGACTTTATCGAAAAGACCATTTTTGACATCAGTGATGTTGATGACCATATCTATTTCATCAGCTCCGTCTTTAATGGCTTCCTTTGTTTCATACACCTTTACGGCCTTTGTGTTGTAGCCGTTTGGGAAACCGATGACAGTACAGATAGTAAGAGTAGGAAATGTTTCCCTGACATAGGGAACATATGAGGGAGGGATGCATACGCTGGCAGTCTTGTATTCAAGGGCCTTTTTGCATAAAGCATCAATCGATGCCTTATCCGCAAACTGCTTTAGAAGCGTATAGTCGAGAGTGGAGTAGACGGCGTCTTTTTCCATATTGCCTCCTTGTGTCAGCAAGATATTTTAACGACTCATAAATTGAGTATATGTTGTAAAAGGGGTTGTTAGTCAACAAAATAATTACAGGATGTGAGAAATTTAACATTTTCTTTTCATAAGTTTTTCACTTCTCCCATATTTTAAATCTATTTAAATAAATAAACTGGTTTATAGCTTCATTGTGTCACTCCATTACTCCCATACAGCCACCCCTCCCACATGTGAAAAGAGAGACTTTATGCAATGCAGTCTATACAGATCTACACCTTATTCGACGCACCAAAAAAACCCTAAAAATGCACAAAGCCCAAGCTGAAACCATTAGAAGCTTCAGCTTAGGTCATCGTTCGTCGGATGCATTTTGATTTAAGAAAAAGAAAACTCTTTCAAATAAAGCTGCAGTTCTCCATCTTGAAGGTAGAAAGATGGCTGTACTCTTCTCTTCCCGGCCAAGGAGAGAAGCCTTTCCTATTTATGTGGGCGCCAAAGGTACAGTTTCTGAAGATTGCCTTTCCTTCATCACGCCATGGCCTCATTAGATATACGCTCTCCTTTTCAAAGAGAGTGGAAGTAAATCTACAGGAATCGAAGACCATACCCTCCCAATCCCTATTGCCAGAGGGAGCTGTTACATATCCTTCTTCTACACTTACTATCTCAGTATCCTTAAAGAGAGCGTCACCTCCACCGAAGATGAAATCTACACTTCCCTCTATTCTTCCACCGATATAAGTCAAAGATGTTCTCTTACGATCACAGAGATATCGGGGGCCATAGAAACCTCTCTTTTCCCTCTCACTATCAGGCAACGGAGATAAAAAGAGAGTATCCTGGTAGCCTTTGAGAACTACATTCTCCAATACGGATTCTTCAGCATCCAAGTAGAGGGCAAGAGCTTGTCCCACTTTCTTTCCACTTCCAGCTGAGTTTTCTATGGTGATATTCTCCAGTCTCAGTTTTCTTCCTGAGAAAAATGCTGTATAAGTACGGAAAGTTCCTCTCTTCAACCCATCGGAAAGTATTTCCCTGGCGCCCTGGCCGTAGGTTATTACGACCTTCCCCTCACCTTTTATGGTAAGGCTTCTTTTATCGGAAAAGAGCTTTTCGTTGTAGACGCCTTCCTTTACGATTATCTCCCCATCCTCATCATAGGGGATGGCATCCAAGGCCTCCTGTATATTACAGTAGTCGCCGTCATTATCTTTGGAAACAATTATACTCCGCATACTCTATGAATCTCCTCCATCATCCCCTTCTTCTCAAAGTGGTGGGAACCCTCCACTATATGATGGCTCAAATTATCAGGAACACAAAGAAGGTTGTATACATATTTCAGTTATCTATGTTTTTGCTCTTTCGTCTATGGGACATCAAGCACATTTTGGAAATAGGGAACAATATGTTTTTTCTATAACCATAAAATAAGCCAGCAACAGCATAATTAACATATACGTGCTATTTTCTCTTATCAAATTTGGATTATTCTCATTAAAATAGTTCCAATGGAGAACAAATTATGAAAATAGGTATTCTAACAGCAGGCGGAGATTGCCCGGGACTCAACGCAGTCATCAGAGGTTTTGCAAAATATGTATACAACCAGATCCCTGATGCAGAGATCATTGGTATCCAGGATGGATACAGGGGTTTGATAAACGGAGAGTTCAGCAAGCTCAAGGAATCTGATTTTTCAGGAATCCTGAATATCGGAGGAACAATCCTTGGAACCAGCAGACAGCCTTTCAAGCAGATGAAGGTTGAAGATCAGAACGGCGAGTCCAGGTTGGATCAGATGGTGAAGAACTACAAGAAAAACAAGCTTGACCTGGTAGTTACCTTGGGAGGGGCAGGAACACATAAGACAGCCTCCCTCCTCTCCGATGCAGGATGCAATGTCATAGGCCTTCCCAAGACTATCGACAACGATATCTGGGGAACGGATGTAACTTTCGGTTTCCATACAGCCCTTGAAATCGACACGGAGTGTATCGACAGAATCCACACTACTGCAGCAAGCCATGGAAGGACCATGCTTGTGGAAATCATGGGAAACAAAGTAGGTTGGCTTACACTATACTCAGGCATCGCAGGCGGAGCCGACATCATCCTTATTCCTGAGATTCCATATGACCCGGATGAAGTCTGCAATATGGTTACAAAGCGTAGCGAAAAGGGCAAGGCCTTTACCATCATCGCTATTGCAGAAGGTGCCATGAGCAAGAAGGAAGCAGGCATGAAGAAGGCTGAACGCCTTGAATACAGAAACGGTGAAGCCACTGCGACAAATATGCTTGCAAAGTACATTCAGGAAAAGGCTGGAGTTGAGACAAGGACAGTGGTCCCAGGTCATATTCAGAGAGGAGGAAGCCCTTCTCCTTACGACAGACTTCTCAGCACCGAACTGGGTTCCTTTGCAGGAAAGCTTGTCCAAGAAGGAAACTTCGGCAAGACTGTGGCCATCATCAACAACCAAATCACCTACAACCGCCTCAGCGACGTGGCAGGCAAGACCAAATATGTAGATGAAGATAACCAGATGATCAAGATCGGAAGATCCATCGGCATTTCATTTGGTGATGGAAAGAAGTTCAAAGGTATTTAATGAGGAAAGTTGCTTTAATCGATTATTCATCGTCTTCAGTATCTCTATTGATTGCAAAGACGGAGGGAAGTGTCATGGAGAGTATTCTCCATACACGCACTCCTCTTTCCTTTGCAGGCTCCGTCTATCAGGATAGGAAGCTGACTGAAATAGAGATTCCTGAGTTATTGGACATTACGGACAGCTTCATAATCACCTGCAAAGAGAATGGGGTAAGCAATCTCTATGCCATAGCATCCGCCAATCTTGCCTCCGTCAAGGGCATTGATGATATTCTTGCCTTGGTTACGGAAAAGACAGGCCTTGGGATCTATAAACTTGATATGGCCACGGAAGCCGAGGCAAGAATATTTGCAAATGAAAGATACAGCATCCTGCCCCACAGCACTCTGATAGATTTCGGGTCCATAACCACAAAGATATATAGTTTCTCGGATTATATATCCAGCGTTCCCCTTGGACCCCTGACCCTAGGCCAGGATTATGTAAGTGAAGTGATTCCTACCAGAACTGAAGCAAAGAGAATGAAGGTCGCCATCAAAGAGGCCCTGGATGAAGCAAACCTACCTGAAGAAGGATTCTTTGAAAACGCAGTCTTGGCCGGTGTATATGCTTGGACTATATACCAGCTGTATGCCGAATACTATAAGCTGGAATATAATCACGGAGAAATGATAATCCAATACAAGAAGCTTAAGAAACTCTCTAAGTACCTTATAGAATCGGAAGGACGCTCAATGCTTATTCTCAAAAAAGCACCGGAACTGATGAAACAGGTGGTTCCTGCCGTTTTATTGGCCAAGGAACTGTTGAAGAGATTCAAGACAAACAACATCGTCATTTCTGACCTTGGTGTAAAGGAAGGAATTCTAAAAAGCATTGTTCTGGGAAAAAGGGAACAGAAAGGAATTGAATTGGAGGGATGATCATATGAAGGACACAGCAACAAGGGGATGTATCAAAGGAATATTTATCAACAGGGAATACTCTTGGCTTCAATTCAACAAGAGGGTTCTCGACCAGGCCATGGATCTTACCAATCCTTTATTGGAGAGGTGCAAGTTCCTGTCCATATTCACATCAAACTTGGATGAGTTCATCCAAGTCCGTCTAGGTTCCCTCTCCAATGATGCAAAGAACTCCCCTTTTGAGGTGGACAACAAGACCCAGCTTACTGCAAAGGAACAGATTGCAGCCATAAATGAAATACTCCCTTCCCTATATAAAGCCAGCAGCGAAACCTACCACTTTCTAAGGGCGGAGCTATACAGCAAGGGAGTGAACCTGCTGAAGCCAAGCACCCTCAACGAAAGACAGAAGCTCAATGCCGAGGAGATCTTTCAGGAGAGTATCCTTCCCCGTGTCTCTCCCGTAGTCCTGGATGCCAAGCATCCTATGTTCAAGCTTGAAAACCTCAAGACCTACCTGATAGTCCGTCTGGAGAGAAAGGGCAGAGCCATGTTCGCCATTGCAAAGCTTCATGCCTTCACCCCAAGACTTTTTAGGATCAAAGGAGGAAAGAAGATCCACTTGATCACAAGTGAAGACCTTCTATTGCTCTTTGCAGACAAAGTCTTCCCTGGTTTCTCCATCAAGCAGAAAGCCTTGGTGAGGATAACAAGGAACGCGGACTTCGATGCTTTCTCAAAGGATGCAGACGATGAGTTCGACTATGACTTTTCCCGCTTGATCCAGACAAAGGTGGAAGGCAGGACCCGTGGAGATATCATAAGATTGGAGACAAGCTCAGAGCTCCCTCCAGAGCTCTCAACCTTCCTGAGGCAACACTTGGAGACGAAGAAGTGCAGCGTATATGTAGTGCCTGACCACTTCGACTACAAGTTCATGTTCTCCCTTTCGGAGTATTTCTCTTCAGAAGAGGCGGCAGAACTTAAATTCACCCCCCATAGACCTGTTGTCCCTCAGGTCCTATCCAAAACCTCGGATCTCATCAGCGAAGTAAAGAGAAGAGATATCTTCCTCGCCTACCCTTATCAGAGCATGGATGTCCTGATAAAGCTTCTGAACCAGGCTGCGGAAGACAAGAGGGTGTCCTCCATCAAGATTACAATCTATCGTCTCGCCCATAACTCAAAGATAATCTCCGCCCTGCTTAAGGCAAGGGAAAACGGCAAGGAGGTGGTTGCCGTCATGGAGCTTTGTGCACGTTTCGATGAAGAGAACAACCTGGACAACGCTGAACTGTTACAGGAAGCAGGATGCACTGTCTTCTATGGTGTTGAAGACTTGAAGGTACACTCGAAGATCATTTCCATCACTTTGGAAGAGGGTGACAAAATAAGCTACATCACCCATATCGGCACAGGAAACTACAATGAAGGAACTGCAAAGCAGTACACAGACCTTAATATCATAACTGCCAACCATGAGATCGGATGTGACGGCGCCTCGTTTTTCAGAAGCATCGCCGTATTGGATATCAATCATGACTACTCCCGTCTCCTTGTGGCTCCTCATAGCCTCAAGAAGGGACTCTTGGCTGAAATGGACAAAGAAATCAGCAAGGGAAGCGAAGGAGTCATAAGGGCAAAGGTAAACTCTCTGACAGATCTGGAGTGCATAGAAAAACTAGTGGAAGCCAGCAAGGCGGGAGTAAAGGTATCTTTGATAGTAAGAGGCATCTGCTGTCTCCTTCCTGGAGTGGAGAAGGAAAGCGAGAACATTTCAGTCATCAGTATCGTAGGACGCTTTCTTGAGCACTCGAGAATATACTCCTTCGGCAAGGAAGGCGAAGAGAGGGTATACATTGCTTCTGCAGATCTGATGACCAGAAACCTTGAAAAGCGTGTGGAAATAGCGACACCTGTTTTGGATAAAAACGTGAAGAAGCGTATCCTTTCACTGCTCTCCTTGATTGAAAGCGACAACGTAAAGGCCCGTAGACTGACTCCTTCCGGCAAATATGAAAAGATCAGAGCCCTGTCGAAGATGATCAACAGCCAGGAAGAATGCATCAAGAATGCAAATGGCCTATAGTATTCAAGGTGTCCCGGCGGCACCTTGTTTATTTCTCTTCTTTCAAAAGAAAAACCAGGAAATATAATTATTTTAAAGACACCGAATTTATATCTATCTTCTTGATATGAAGAGTGAAAAGTGGTTTTATAATGAAGTAAGGTATCACTAACCTACATTATGGAGGAATCAAATGAACGAAAAGGTTGCAGAACTTCTCAATGATCAGATCAACAAGGAATTCTATTCCGCCTATCTCTATTTGGATATGGCGAATTTCTATTCCAGGAAGGGACTTGACGGCTTTGCCAATTGGTATGAAATCCAGGCAAAGGAAGAGCAGGATCATGCCATGCTCATGTATCAATATCTACACAACAACGATGTTGTGGTGACTCTCGGTGCAATTGCAAAGCCAGACAAGGTCTATACAACACTGATGGATCCTTTGAAGGCTGGCTTGGAGCATGAGAAG
>JALFRH010000153.1 GCA_022785155.1 Spirochaetales bacterium | reverse complement strand
ATGGGTTCGATTCCCATTGGACCTGAAGTGCTCCCTCCATACATAGTGCATTGAAAATGGGGTGTCTCCACCCCATCTCTTTCAGCTCTATTCCATTCTCAATACAGCTTTTATGCACTCGCCCCTGTCTGAAGCGGCCTGAGCCTCATTGATTGACTCAAATGGATAGAAGGCCATTAGTTTATCCATGGGGAAAAGTCCCTTTCTATAGTAATCAAGAAGCTTTGGAAGGAAGAGCTTTGGAATAGAATCGCCTTCTATTACTCCCACAAGGCTCTTTCCGTCACCCATCAGTTCATTCTGGACATTGAAACTTATATCTCCTGTGGCACCTACAACAACACAGGTTCCATCAAAATCCAGGAAGCCCAAAGACTGTCTGACACAGTTTCCAACACCTGTAGTGTCGATGGAGTAGTTTACTCCATTACCACTAAGGGAAACTCTCTTCACTTCCTTTACCAGGTCATCAACCTTCTTTCTGTTTACAGTGTCTGTAGCTCCAAGTTCCTTTGCAAGCTCCAGGCTCTTTTCGTTTCCACCTACTGCAATGATCTGGGAGCATCCTGCAATACGTGCAGCCATTATTGCACTCATACCTACTGTTCCGCAGCCATAGACGGCAATGGATGAACCAAACTCAGGGCGAAGTCTGTTTAGTACTGCACCAGCTCCTGTCTGTATTCCACACCCCATAGGTGCCACTACGGCAAGATCCACGTCATCATACTCGATTTTTACAGCGTGGTTCTGGTTTACAACAGCATACTGGGCGAAGGAAGACTGTCCGAAGAATGTGCTTAAGTCCTTGCCGTCCAAAGTATGGAGACGAGTTGTTCCATCCGGCTGGATTCCGCCGAAATTGATTCTATTCAGGTTCTTACAGACAAAATACCTGGCCTTTCTACAGTTTGTACAGGTATTGCAGAAGGCAAAGGATATACCTACCCTGTCACCCTTTTTGAACTCTGTGACTCCCTCTCCTACCTTCTCCACTATACCTGCCCCTTCATGGCCAAGGACAGCAGGAAGAGGAGTAGGAATAAACTGATGCTGTACAGCTTCATCTGTATGGCATATTCCACTTGCTACAATTCTTACCAGTATCTCTCCGCTTTGGGGTTCGTCAAGTTCAACATCCTGAATTACAAAGGGTTCCCCCCTTTGCATGTGTTACAGCTGCCTTTATTCTCATACACAGCTCTTTCAATATTTATTTATAGATAAAAGATGCACTATATAAGAACTATATGTCAACACGAAAGTAATATATATGGATTGCACTTATTTCCCTGAAAAAGTCATGGAAATATAGTGGACATAGTGATGGACAACTCCAAATAAGAATTATACTCAACAGGAAAAGACTTCTCTACCTTCAGGAACACTTCCTGCAGCACCCTTTCTTGTAACGGTGACGGAGGAAGCAAGGGTGGCACATTCCATTGCCTTCTTTGTGTCGTACCCCAGCTCCTTGGAAGCTATGAAATATCCTATATATGTGTCTCCTGCTGCAGTAGTATCCACAGCTTCCACCGTCAAGGCCTTCTCAAAGATACGATTCTTTCCCTTCTGCCAATAAGAACCGTTTTTTCCACAAGTCATAATGACTTCGTTTTTAGGATATTTTTCCAAGATGGCATCAAGAATCTCGATATATGAGGCGTCTTCACTCTTTCCTGCCACTCCCGCACCCTCTATTTCATTTACAACCAACAGGTCCACTTTTTCCAAGGGCAGGGTGAAGACCGATGAATCAAAGGGGGCGGGGTTAAAGACTACATACATCCCTTTATCTTTGGCTCCCCTTATTATTTCATCCAAACCATTGATTTCATTTTGAAGGACAATAATATCGCCTTGAGAAAAAGAAGAGAGAACAGAGTCCACCATACTCTTTTCAATGACTCTGTTTGCACCGGCAAAGAGAATAATCGAATTCTGCCCATCGCCGCTTCTCTGGATAATCGCATTTCCTGTAGGCGTCTTCACTCTCTTTACATTTGATACATCGACACCGAAGGAAGAGAGGGTTTCAAGGAGCATATCTCCATCCTCCCCAACACAACCAGCCATATATACATCCAAGCCGGTCTTTGCTAGGGCACAAGCTTGGTTAAGCCCCTTGCCTCCTGCATTTTTCTCTATATTTGAGCTAAGAAGGGTCTCTCCAGGCCTTACAATATGCTCCAAAGAATAGACAATATCGATGTTCAATGAGCCAAACACAAGAATCTTCTTCATTTTTTCCTCTCTTCCCATTATAACACAAGCTCGTTCATTGTCTCTCATAGTGGAAGATTAAATTCAAGATAAGCCTTGGATTCTTTCTCTTAGGGCCAATACTTTGCCCTCGATTTCCTTGATCACTTTTATATATTCTTCCTCACTCTTTCCTGTGGGATCATCCAGGCCCCAGTCATCATCAAAGGGCATTCCGATATATGGACATTCCACATTACACCCCATGGATATCAGAATATCCGGTGTCGGGATATCACACACAAGCTTGGAATACTGGGTCTTTTCCATGTCAATGCCATAGAGCTTCTTCATAATACCCACAGCATCCTGATTAATCTGCATCTTTTTCTCACTTCCAGCAGAGTAGCTTTCAAACACATCGAAGGCTAGTTTTTTTCCCAACGCTTCCGCTATCTGGCTACGACAGGAATTATGGACACAAATGAAGGCCACCTTTAGTTTTCTCATGGATATACACCTATCAAAGGAATCTATTTCTTATCGATGAAAGTCCAAAAATGACGGATATTCATATCCTTTGGAATCCTTTCGCCATGGTTCCCAAGTATTCCAAGCCATTTGTGGCAGCCGTGGTCTGGAGCAAAGGCAATGGCTGTAGAGTGTCCCTTCCATTTCTCCTCAACTCTATCCAAAAGCATGGAATATGTCTCGATATTCTCTTTCAGCGCCTTAAGGCTTCTCTTCCCTTCAGGTGAAAAACGATGCATATAATGGTCATAATCCCCATTATACAGGACCATAAGGTCATATTTATCTTCGTCAATCAGAGACAGAGCCTTATCATTACACTCTTTCTTTGTCTTATAGATAAAGTAATCTATGTTCCTCTCAAGAAAGATCTTTGAAATGGAATCACCTTCTGTAGATACTATTGCGCACTTCTTTCCATTTTCTGAGAGAACATCGAAGACTGTCCTGCACTTCAGCACAGGTTTGATATATTCCCTTATGCCGTGTTTCTCTGGAAGGAGACCTGAATACATGGAGGCAAAGCACACAGGAGTGACAGGGGGCACCATGGAAAGCATCTCAATGTTCAAGTCTATTCTTTCCAGAATAGGAGAAAAAAGATCCCTATGGCCTTCATATATCCACTGGGCCACAGCATCAGGATTATACATTATGACCCTGTGGCACCTTCTCTTTTCTGTAATGCTCTCTATTTCCCTGCCCATATCAGGATCTTTTTCCACCCCCAACAGGGAAAGGATGGAAGAAGCCACCCTATCTATTGAAACATCATTAAATCCATTCATTTATACAACCTTAATCAAAGAACCAATTGTTGAAGCCAAAGAACCGACCACCACCAATATCTGGAAAGGAAGGGTGCCAAAGAAAGAGCAGATAGGGCTCTTTCCAATTCGCTTTCTTGATAAATGATAGGCAAATATTACACCTATACCTGTTATTACCTGTATTACGCCTGATATTCTTGTAAACCCTACAAACCCCTCAAGACCAAGAAGGGCAAGTATAAGGCAAGGCATGGTAGCGGCTATCCAGCTCTTTTTCCTGGAAAGCCCAGTCTTTTCAGAAACGATGTCCCTCAAATTCAACGAATTGGCCCAGAAAGATGTGGAAAGGGCGAGAAGGGAGAATATATATCCTATGATTCCCACCCAGCCTCCAAGCTTTCGTGATAAATCCACAAGAGCTCCGTCCTGAGTTATGGAGCTGCCGCTTCCCACCAGTGTCATAAAGGTTATGACAACAATAAGCAGCACATTGATAAGTGTACCTGCTGCAATTGAAGCCTTGATTTTCCTAGGATTCCCGTCAAAGCCCTTCACCACCTGGGGTACGCTCATTACTGCAGATAAAGCGAAAGCCACCATACCATAGAGAGCAAGGATATTGGATGGAGCCACAAAATGGGAAGGAAGAGCCTCTTTTTCTCCTTTCATAACAGAGAAAAACAGAATGAAAACAACTCCTAACATTGAGAATACAGATATTTTCTCAAAGATTCCTACAGCCTTCATTCCACTGTACACCACAAGGGAACAGATTATGAAATATAGTAACTGGGAGGCCCATACAGGAAGACCTAACCAAGAAGAGAAGACTGCTCCTCCACCGCTGATAAAGCCTGCAATGTTTACAAGAACTGAAAACCCCATAATGGCAAAGGCACCCCAAGAAAGGTATTTTCCTATCTTTCCTTTGAAAAGCTCATTCTCAAAAATAGTAATGAACTGCCCTCCGCCATTATTCAAGCTCAGTTCAGCTATCATGTAGTGGAGAATCAAGTTGACAAGATATGCAACTACAATGATCAATACAAAACTCTGCCAGCTGTTTCGTGAGGCCAAATATGGAACAGCCAACACTCCAGACCCGACTCCATGGCCAACTATTATTCCTGCGCCCTCCCAAAATGTCAGGGAAGCCTCTGATTTGACTTTATTCATACACTTATTCTCCATTCTTACCTCTTTCCCTGCAATGTAAAATAGAGTAACTTTCTCTCTATGAAGAGAAAACCTACGTTAATTATAGTACTATCGGTTGCTGTCCTTGTCTTATTCTTCTTTGCCTTCGATTTCCTGGATATTTCCACCAAGACTTCCTACAAAGACTTTTTGTCCCTTATTGAAGAGGAAAAAGTGGAATCCATCGTCATCGAGGGTGGAACACTGAGAGTAAAGGCTGAGGGAAAGACCCTATCGGTTCCCAACCCTGACTACCCCACCTTCAAACTTGATATGATGGAGAGAGGAATCCCTGTTTCAGATAACACTACGACCTTGGACGATGTACTGAATACTCTTTTCAACATTATATTTCTTGCTCTCTTTGTCTTCGCCATATATAAAGCCATCTCCTGGTACTCTTCAACCTTCCATATCGTCCGTCACACAGGCGTACACTTTTCAGATATTGCAGGAATGGATGAAGTGAAAAACGATATGGCATCCATAATAAAAGATATGAAGAACGGCTCCAAAGAGGGAAGAAAGATAAAGGGAATAATACTTGAAGGCCCTCCAGGAAATGGCAAGACCCTCTTTGCAAGAGCTCTTGCTGAAGAATCAGGTGTAAACTATATAGCAACCAAGGGTGCAGATTTCCAAGGTGCAGTCATGGGGCTTGGTGCCATGAAGGTCAAGATGCTATTCAATAAAGCAAAGAAGAAAAAACCCTGCATAGTATTCATCGACGAATTCGATTCCATTGGAGAGAGAAGAAATTATGCAGGAACTGGAATCGACAAGGAAAACAACAGAATACTCACTACCCTCCTGAATGAAATGGATGGCTTTGGTGGTACAAAGGGAGTATTGGTTGTTGCTGCAACAAACTCTTTCCAGTCTCTGGATCCAGCCCTTATCAGGCCAGGAAGATTCGATCTCAAGTACACTATTTCCAATCCAGACCAGAAAACCCGTATGGAACTCCTTGAAATCTATGGTAAAGGAAAAAACTTCTCTCCAGAGCTGTCTCCTGTAGTTCTATCCACAGTATTTGATGGCCTCTCATCTGCAGCAATTGAGAGCGTTATAAATGAAAGTGAAGAGATAAGGAAAAAACAAGGGAAAGATTCCATTTTGATAGAACACATAGTCATTGCTGCAGGAAAGTGCAGGGAAAAACTGAATATCAAGATAAAAAAGAACTAGAAACTGACTATCATAAATTTAGATAACAGCTATATCACCCCCTCTTCAGAAGAGAATTTTCATAGTGTTCCTGGTCTTTTATCCCATTTATGGCTGTCCCTATTCTCCACTCCTCATCGCTGATAAAACTACTACATATTTCAGCCATTACTTCAGGTGGCTCAGTATATCCGCTTTTTTACCCATTCAAAGATTATGCTGAATACTGAGCCAATCCAGGAAATGACACGATATCGTAAATATGTATCTTCTGTCTTCAAAGATTGAAGATACTTACTGTTCATTTCAGCTTGGAACTTATAAGTAAGGAGAATACTACCTGGAAAACTACGTTCTATAACGTTTGGTAAAGATAAATTCAGGAGCAATCTGCTAATTGACTGACAGCATGCTTATTAGTACCAAACTCTGACACTGAATATTTCCCATTTATGTATCATTTTTCTGTATAGGGTGTTTATCTGCGAAAGGCACAATTAAGGATAATACCAGCAGGAAATATGTAATTTCTGCTGGTTTATGTCTCTATTTTCTACGTCAGACTATGAGTATTTAGTACATAACTTTTACACTTGTTGTGTTTTATAACATTCTCAAGATTCCAAGGCAAGAGCCATATTATTCAGAGAGAATGATACTATTCTACCTTCCTTATCCTTTCCTCTATATTCGGTATCAGTCCAAAGGCCAGGAAGAGGCTCTGGATACATGGTCTTTAGTTCCTCCACATATTTCTTTGCCTCGTTTTCTGTTACATTCCTAAACAACACAACCAAGTATGACTCGTCATAAGCCGAGTACTCGACTTTCATTTCTGGCTTCGGAACAAATGTAACAAGTTCGGTATTCTCAGGCCATCGTTTTTCTGCCCAAGCATTGTTTCCATTCGGAAAAGATAAAGAATAGATTCCATTATCCATTTCCTTTACAGATGTTTCACCTTTTAGTGTAGTAATCTCCCTTTCTGCATATGAGGCAGATAGTCCGACATCCCCTGCACTGGCTTCAAAGGCACAAGGAGTACAAATTCCCATGATGTCTAATGCTGAATATAAGTCAATGTCACTCTTTCCTCTTCTACGGGCAAAGATAAATACATCGTTCCAAGAATAACTACTAGAAGAAGTAGTAGTAGTTTCTTTTTCTTCTGGCACTTCATTTTTGTTATTAATCTCATCCCATGCTTTGTAGCCACCTTCTACGATATATACATCTGATAAATCTCGTTTCATATCAGATAGAATAGATAGAGCCGCTCTGGCGTATCTATTACCTGTATAACAGATAAGAACAAGTTTCGTGCCTTCTCCCTTCTTATTTCCTGTTTCAGACTTCAATACATTTTTTAATACCTTTGCACTTGTTTCGTAGTCATCATTTTGAACAGCACTATCCATATCAGCATTAACAGCCCCATCGATATGAGCTCTTTTATAATCATCAGATCGTCTCAAATCCAAAAGAAGGAACTCCTCCTTGTTTTCGATCATATCATAGAGTCTCTCTGGACCAATCGAAATCGGTGTTGATACTATTTCAACATTTTCCTTCTTTCCTCCTGCAAAAAGCGAGAAACAAGATATTAATAATAGTGTTATAAAAAAGTAAAGTGTTTTTCGGTTCATAATTCAATAATACAGATTAATCGATATATTACAAGAAAAGTTTGTCACATAGGTCCACTGCACCGAAACGAAATATTCAAGAAAATGGAGAACCCATCTCTAGCTGTTGCTTTTACGTTCAAGAAGTCTAATCTTATTTTAAAAACGGCGACATAACACAATAGCTATGCCGCCTTTTATCTTTTAAAACAAGTTATATACCTACTCAAAGAGTCTCTTTCTTTAATTCCTCTTTCTTCTTCAGAAAACCTTCTACTGTCATGTTTGCCATGGCAGCAGCATCACAAATGGAGAGTTTCCCCTTGTCTACAAGCTGATTCAATGTCAGCAACGATCCCTTTATCAGCCCTTCCTCATAATACGCCCTCTTATATTACACATATCCTTCACCTCTCTCTCAAATTCCTTGGTCATCTCTATACCGTATACACGGCTTAGCACGTCCTTCTTCTCTTCCAGCCCCATGGTGGATGAGAACAGCACCGACAAAAGCCCGGTTATGGACTTC
>JALFRH010000127.1 GCA_022785155.1 Spirochaetales bacterium | reverse complement strand
CCCGATCATCTGTGGCCTTGATGAGGTGTTGTGGGTATCGGAACCAAGAATATGGATCCTGTTGTTTCTCAGCATATCAAGGGCCTTGGGTCTGGTGGAGGGGGAGATGAAGAACTCTGCATTTGACTGGATGAAGACCCCTGCATCCCTAAGCCTATCAATGACTCCTTCCTCCTGCCATGATAAATATCTTTCTATATGGGCAAGTATTACATTAAGGCCTTCATTTATGGAAATGCGGATGATATCTGCAACTTCACTCTCACCCCACTTATGGAAGGGCATTTCTATCATCAAAGTGTTTGTTCCGACTATTGTCAAATAATCCAAAAGGGTGCTGTCGCCGATACCAGGGTAATAGGCCGCTTCGGCTCCCAAATAGAGAGTGGGGCAGGTGTCTTCGTCGTAGACGCTCAGAATTTTCCTTGCAGCAGCCTCTCTCTTTGAAAGAAAACTTTCCAAGGAGGTTTTGTCTGGATAGAAATGAGGGGTGGCTACCATTTTCTTGACCTTTTGACTTCTGGTTTGCCTCATTATCTCCTGGCTCATGGCAAGAGATGAGGCTCCGTCATCCAACTCCGGGAGCACATGGCTATGGAAATCTATAACTCTTACACCTTTTGTCTTTGTTTCAGACATACTACCTCTTTTTGAGTATTCTACTCGATTTTTACTCTCTATGCATTATTTCGTTAACCGAGTTATGTAAAATATAATCCTTTGTTTTGTATAGAATTACAATAAAAGAGTTATTATAGCTACAATATTTTGAAATATTGTGTATTTACTCAAAAAATATAAAAAAGTGTAATGAAACCATTAAAAAAACTAAAAATATCAACGAAAAAATAAATATTGACGGATATGAAAACCCGTTTTACTCTAAGGCCACAAAAGGAGAAAATATGTACGATCTAGATTCGTTCATGGCTGAAGTAGAAAGAAAGAATCCTGCTCAGCCGGAATTCATTCAGGCAGCAAGAGAAGTCGTTGCCTCTGTTATTGATACTGTCAATTCCAACCCTCTTTATCTTAAGAACAAGATTCTTGATCGGATTATCGAACCAGATAGAATTATCACTTTTAAAGTAGAGTGGGAAGATGACAATCACCAGATACAGGTAAACAGGGGATATCGTGTCCAATACAACAACGCCCTGGGCCCATATAAGGGAGGACTCAGATTCCATGCCAACGTTACTCTCGGCACCCTCAAGTTCTTGGGCTTCGAGCAGATCTTCAAGAACTCCCTTACAACTCTTCCGATGGGTGGTGGAAAGGGTGGTTCGGACTTCTCTCCAAAGGGAAAGAGCGACCAGGAAATCATGAGATTCTGCCGCGCCTTTATGACAGAGCTCCAGAAGTATATCGGACCGGATACAGACGTCCCTGCAGGTGACTTGGGAGTCGGTGGAAGGGAAATCGGATACCTCTATGGCCAATACAAGAAGATCAGGGATGAAAACACCGGCGTCCTTACAGGAAAAGGCTGGGGCTGGGGTGGATCTTTGGTAAGACCTGAAGCTACAGGTTTCGGAACCATGTATTTCGCTTCTGAAATGCTTAAGGAACACGGAGATTCCTTCGAAGGAAAGAGAATCGCAGTTTCAGGCTTCGGAAACGTTGCATGGGGTGCTGTAACTAAAGCTTCCCAGCTTGGTGCAAAGGTCGTCACCATCAGCGGACCAGACGGATATGTTCTGGACGAAGAGGGAATCAATACTCCTGAAAAGATAGCATACATGCTGGAACTCAGAGCCTCCAACAATGATATCGTCGAACCATATGCAGAGAGATTCGGCGCTGTATTCGTAAAGGGAAAGAAGCCTTGGGAAGTAAAGGTGGATATGGCATTCCCATGCGCCCTCCAGAACGAAATGACAGGGGGAGACGCTGAAATGCTCATTAAGAACGGCGTCAAGTATGTAATCGAGACAAGTAATATGGGATGCTGCCCGGAGGCTATCGAAGCATTCCAGAAGGCAAGAATCCCATTTGCTCCCGGCAAGGCTGCAAACGCAGGTGGTGTAGCTGTATCAGGCTTGGAAATGAGCCAGAACGCACAGCACTATAACTGGTCCAGCGAGGAAGTCGACCAGAAACTGCACGTGATCATGAAGAATATCCATGATGCTTGTGTAAGGGAAGGAAGATGCCCCGACGGTTACATCGACTATGTAAAGGGAGCCAATATTGCAGGCTTCAAGAAGGTTGCAGATGCAATGTGCCAGCAGGGATACTGATGGATTTAAATGTGAAACCAGGCCTTGGAAACCCCAGGGCCTTTTCTGTTTTTTCAAGGGAAAAACGCATTGAAACAATGAGAATGAGTCAATTATTGCATGGATAATAGTGTCAAAATATAAACTTATAAGACAAGATTTTACTTATAGAAAAAGCAACATTTCGCTCAATAATTCATTATATTCAAACAAAAAACAAAACCGGTAAAGCACTTTTTACTTTACTTTTCCCTTTTACGTGATAAAGTACTATGTCGTCCAGGGTGTCGTCATCGTAGTATATGTCGCCCTCGATATCAGAAAGTACATTGCCAAGAAATGACAGATAAAGAGACAAAGAAGAAAAGGTGGTAAAGCATCAAGGAGGAGTGGTACAGTCATGTACACCTCTCCTTGAAGACTTTGG
>JALFRH010000089.1 GCA_022785155.1 Spirochaetales bacterium | reverse complement strand
GAAAGAGTTTACCTTTACTTCCTCTCTCTTTTCAGGTGTCGATACTCTTTGGCCTGAATATGCAGCGGCACTAAAGGAATATAGAAGTGCCCTGATGGACCTAAAAGGCTTTGTGTCCGATGACTTCACTCTTGTTTATGCTTCCCTCAGAAGAGGGCTGAGCCGCTTGGATGATTATACAACGCGTTATGGAGATAGCTTGGAGAAGGCGAAGAGCCTCTTTCTGCCTCCTTTTTTGTCTTTAAGTTTTCCTCTTCTTAAAAAGAAGGTTGCCAAAGCCCTTTCTTCATTCTCCCTTCTTCCCCTTTGGGTGAAATATAGGGATGTGTTTACTCAGGAAGAAGAGGAAATTGATAAGTATTTCTCTCCAGAGGAAAAAGAGATGCCCGTTGAGATAAAGAAAGAGGATAAAGGGGAAGAAAAGGGGGAAGAGAGAGGCTTTGTATTCCCGCCTTACCCTATCTACGATATCCAGAAAAGGGCTGGGGAATTGGGGGTGGAGACTCCCTCTTCACATAATTTTCCTCTTCTTCTCTCCGATTTTTTGGATAACATGGCACCTATTACAGAGCGTGACGCCCTTCGTTATTTCTTCCACTTATATGGTGAAGAGGGAAGGGAAAGGGCCTTGGACAAGAAGGGTGTGGAGTATCTGGAGAGAAATGGCTTCTGGTATAAAAAGGGTGGGGAGATCAAGTTCCGTGAAAGCACATTCAGGCGTGATTTCTCCCATATCTCTCCTGAGGAACTCTTGGATGGTATGCTGAGTATTCTTTCAGTCAACAAAGTCATGACCAAAGGGGACCTTTATAATGCCCTTGGAGTCAAGTGCGGTATGAAGAGCGTTCTTTCCGTAAGATACAAAGAGCTTGATAGAGTATTGTGTTCATCGGATAGAGTATCTGTCGATGGTGAGAATATAAGAATACTGGAGGATATGGAATGAAGAAGTTTTTCCTATTTCTCTTGACTCTGCTTCTACTCTTTTCCTGTGCAACGGGTCAGAAATTGGAGCGGGTGGAGACAAATGTAGAGAGGATCGAAGATGAAGTCCCTCTGGAGGAGAACGGGAGCGAGGAAATCCCTCTTCTTCCTCTGCAGCAGGAAGAGAAGAATGAAGAGGATATATCCTCCCTGCCTGTTCTCTTTAATAACGGTGAATTCATCGATATAAAGAATGGAGAGACGTATACGGAAGAAGAAAAAGTGGTTGGACTTCCATCTGAAACATTGGTCATAGAGGAGGAGAGTGAAGCCCCTGAAAGCCCTGGAGAGAAGGGCGTGGACATAGAGAGGATAGTGATTTATGTCCTCTCTGCTTTGGTCCTTCTTCTTTTGGTAATTCTCTTCTCAATGATCCATGGAAGAAAAAAAGATAAAGAGGAGAGCATCGAGGAGCCTGTCATATGGGATGAAAGGGAGGAGTATTCTTCTCTTCTGGATATCCTCAATGAGGAGAAATGTGAAGAAAAAAAGAATTTTTAAAATTATTTAAAAAATTCTCTTGAAAAGTATTGCCCTTTTATTTTCTTTGGGGTATGTTACTCAAGGCTTAGAAATAAGTTCTTCAGACCCGAAAGGGCATGCGATATATATTTTTCATAATGTTTTCTTCCAGAAGCCCGAGTGTTACTCGGGTTTTCTCTTTGCCTGTATAGAAATTGCATGAATCTATTACTCTACCTAGTGAAGTTTTCTCCAAAATTAGTTATATTCATTGAAGTAAGGAATCTTATTGGTGGAAAAGTAGATTCCATACTTCTGAATTATTGAATAAGGAGAATTGATATGTCTATCGATTTGAAAGCTTATGGTATCACAGGTACCACAGAGATCGTACACAACCCTTCCTATGAGGAGTTGTTTGCAGAAGAGACAAAGCCAGGTCTTGAAGGTTTTGACAAAGGTCAGGTGACAGAACTTGGCGCTGTCAACGTCATGACTGGTGTTTACACTGGACGTTCTCCAAAAGACAAGTTCATTGTCATGGATGAAAACTCCAAGGATACAGTCTGGTGGACAAGTGATGCATATAAGAACGACAACCATCCTGCAAGCAAAGAGACTTGGGATGCTGTCAAGAAGATTGCTATCGATGAACTTTCAAATAAGAAGCTTTATGTTGTCGATGCATTCTGCGGTGCAAACAAGGACACAAGAATGGCTATCCGCTTCATCGTTGAAGTCGCTTGGCAGGCACATTTCGTAAAGAACATGTTTATCCAGCCTTCCAAGGAAGAACTCGAGAACTTCAAGCCAGACTTCGTCGTCTACAACGCATCCAAGGCTAAGGTTGAGAACTACAAGGAACTTGGACTCAACTCCGAGACAGCTGTTGTCTTCAACATCACATCCCGTGAGCAGGTCATCATCAACACATGGTACGGTGGTGAAATGAAGAAGGGTATGTTCTCAATGATGAACTACTACCTCCCACTCAAGGGTATTGCAAGCATGCACTGCTCCGCAAACACAGATATGAACGGCGAGAACACAGCTATCTTCTTCGGTCTCTCCGGAACAGGTAAGACAACTCTCTCAACAGATCCAAAGAGACTCCTCATCGGTGATGACGAGCACGGTTGGGATGACAATGGTGTCTTCAACTTCGAAGGCGGATGCTATGCCAAGGTCATCAACCTTGATAAGGATTCAGAACCAGACATCTACAACGCAATCAGAAGAGATGCTCTCTTGGAGAACGTAACTGTCGACGAGAACGGCAAGATCGACTTTGCTGATAAGTCTGTTACAGAAAACACACGTGTTTCCTACCCGATCAACCACATCGAGAAGATCGTAAGACCAGTTTCTGCAGCTCCAGCAGCAAAGAACGTCATCTTCCTCAGTGCCGATGCTTTCGGAGTTCTCCCTCCAGTATCCATCCTCACACCTGAGCAGACAAAGTACTACTTCCTCTCCGGCTTCACAGCAAAGCTTGCTGGTACAGAGCGCGGTATCACAGAACCGACTCCAACATTCTCAGCTTGCTTCGGCCAGGCATTCTTGGAGCTCCCTCCTACAAAGTATGGTGAAGAGCTTGTAAAGAAGATGGAGAAGTCCGGCGCCAAGGCTTACCTTGTAAACACAGGTTGGAACGGAACAGGTAAGAGAATCTCCATTAAGGATACAAGAGGTATCATCGATGCAATTCTCAACGGCGACATCCTCTCTGCTCCTACAAAGAAGATCCCATACTTCAACTTCGAAGTTCCTACATCACTCAATGGCGTAGACACAGGTATTCTTGATCCAAGAGATACATATAAGAACGCTGAAGATTGGGAAGTCAAGGCAAAGGATCTTGCTGGAAGATTCATCAAGAACTTCTCAAAGTACACAAATACAGAAGAAGGAAAGGCACTTGTTGCTGCTGGTCCTCAGCTCTGATTTGGTATTCATTGAGGCAAAGGGTGTGCGGTTTGCATGCCCTTTTTTTAATGCCTGAAGATGAAAAATATAACAAAACTATTGTTCAGATTCATTTCTTAATCTATTATTTACTTGGAGGTGGCTATGATGGCTCTCATTAAAAAACTCTTACTTCTTCTATTTGTTGCTCTTTTTATTGTTTCCTGCGCCACCAAAGGGAGTGAAATCTATTCGCCCCATACCTCCAGTCAAAGTGCCGCCTTGGAGAACTGGTCCATGACCACTCTGATTGCAAAAGGAAATGAAGAAGCCGGCAGACCCCTTTCCTGCATAGTGGATGGCCTGGATAAGGCTGATACTTTAGTGCTCGTCAGCTCAAAGGGTGATGAAAGAAGAATAAAAGTGGAAGAAGGCAAGGTGGAGCTGATAAATCTACTTCTGGGGAATGAGTATACATGGAGAGCAATGGACGGAGATGGAAAAACCATAAAAGAGGGTGGTTTCATTGTCTCTGAGGAGCCTCCTAGGAATATATATGTCGATGGTGTCACCAACGTCAGGGACCTGGGTGGCTGGGTTATGGAAAACGGGGATAGAGTCGTCCAAGGCCTTGCTTACAGATCCGGGCGTCTCAGCGAGAACAAAAGCGGCGAGGCTCTTATTACAGATAAAGGCATAGAGACCCTTCTCTCCCTTGGAATAAAGAGTGAAATAGACCTGAGAAAAACAGAGGACAATGAAAACGGAGGACTAAAAGGGAGTCCTCTTGGGGAAGGAGTGGAATATTTCTCCATTCCTTTTGAAACAGGAGGGGGCTATCTACAGAAGAACCTCTCGTCTTTCCCCATGCTTTTCAAAGTCTTGGGCGATAGGGACAACTATCCTCTCTTATTCCACTGCTCCATTGGAACAGACCGTACCGGTGCCGTAAGCTTTGTCCTTCTTTCCCTTCTTTCCGTATCTGAAGACGACCTATATAGAGACTATCTCTTCTCCAACTTCGGATATATCGGAGGGATAAGGAGAAAGACAGCCATAGATGACTATCTATTGTTTATAGAGAGATACAAGGGGGATAGTAGGCAAGAGAAGGTTTACTCCATGCTTGTTGAAAATGGAGTCAATGAAAAGGATATAGATGAATTTATTTCAATTATGACAGATGCCGGTCATCTATCAGGAGAGTGGAAATGAAAAGGATATTATTGATTTGTCTTATTGTTTTTGTGCTTGTAATAGTGGCTGCAGTAATTGTCGGAGTTATTCTGGGCAGTGTGTTGAATAGGGTTGCCGTCACCTCATCGGGAGCCAACTTCAACTACGATGACGCCAAATCCTATAAAGTCGGGGATACTGAAATATCTTCAAAGGTATATAAGATTAAAGCCAATTGGCTGAATGGCAAAGTGAAGGTCTCCCAGTACAGTGGCGATACCCTCTCCATTAAAGACGAAGTGGAGGAAGGGACGCTGAAGGAAGAGCTGAAGCTTAGATGGAAGAAGGATGGAGACGAAGTTATCATCCAGTATGCAGAGGCCGGTAAGAAACTTGATTTGGATAACCTGAAGAAGAATCTGGTGATTTTGGTGCCTTCCTCCTGGACTCTGGATGAAATCGACATAGAAGTGGTTTCTGCAGATAGTGAAGTGGCTTTGTCCAATATAAGGGAATTGGAGTGGCAGAGTGTAAATGGCTACTTGGACGTAAACTGCGACTATCTTTCAAGTATTGATGGAAATACAGTAAACGGCGACGTAACGATATATGTGGGTAAGAAGGGGCCGGAAGAGCTGAGCTTTGAAAGTGTGAACAGCAATATTACGATTTCTCTTCCTTCAGACTCTTCATTTACCCTCAAAAGAAATAGTATAAATGGTTCATTGGATTCAGAATTCTCCGGTAGGATAAAAGGCGACGATATCTTCATTGTTGGAAATGGAGATTATGTGTGGAATATTGAATCTGTCAACGGAGATGTTAAAATACTTGAGATATAGGTGATGTTATGCCAAGAAGACCAAAATACACAAAAGAAGAACTAATTGACACTGCTGTGGCGATTATCAGGGAAGAAGGTGAGGAGTTTCTCTCTGTAAGGAATCTTGTAAAGAGATTGGGTACTGCTCCTGCTACAATCTTTACCCACTTTCCATCAATGGATGCATTGGAGAAGGCTCTCACAGATAGAATAAGGGCCATATATGACACATATGTGGATAGAGGCCTTTCCAAGAATCCTCCTTTCAAAGGCTTTGCCATAGAATATGTCATGTTCTCCATAAAGGAGCCTAATCTCTACAACTACCTTTTCCTGAGGCAGAAGGACACCAAGACCCTTCGTGATCTAATAGAAGAGGAGGGACATAGGGAAAGGCTGACACAGGAGGCCATGAGAGTATTCGGCTGCTCAAAACAAGTTGCAGAGGAAGTCTTCGAGAACTTGGTCATCTTCATGTTCGGCTTGGCATCCATGTGCTCAAAGGGCCTATGTTCCTTTACAGAAGAGGAACTGGCAGCAAAGTTCGGTCTTGCTGCAGGTGGTTTCCTGTATGCTGTGAAGGAAAACAACCCTTGGTACTCCGTTGTTCCAGGAAAAGACAATGTAAGTGTTGAGGATTCCCCGTATATTTCAAAAGACTGAGACCTTCAGGCCAAAATGAAGACCCTCCCGTCTATGGCGGGAGTGTTCTCCGTCCCTACAATTCCGTCCTTTGATTGTAGACCCGAAAGTATAAAGAAATGTATATTGTCCATGAGGACAAGATGACAAATTACAAACACAAAGTTCATTATTACGAAACAGACAAAATGGGTATCGTCCACCACTCCAACTACATCAGATGGATGGAGGAAGCCAGAGTGGATTTTCTCGATAAAATAGGTTGGAGTTATGCCCAACTTGAGAGTGTCGGCTTGGTTTCGCCTGTATTGTCTTTGGACGTAGAATATAAACATTCCACATATTTTGGAGATGTAGTCTCCATTGAGGTGGGCATCCTGGAATTGAAGATGTCCAAAATGAAAGTGGGATATAGAATGATGAATGAAGATGGTGTAATCGTTTGTGAAGCCGTCAGCAGCCATGGATTTCTCCTTTCTACAGGAAGGCCTGCTATTCTGAAAAGAGATTTCCCTGGGTTGTATGAAGGGCTTCTGGTCCATTTGGACTCTCATGAGGAGGGAGTATGAGACATGGATTTGTAAAGGTTGCTTCTGCGTCTCCTTCTTTGAAGGTGGGAAATCCTGATTTCAACAAAGAAAGGATTATTCTTCTTATGAAGGAAGCTGAAGAAAAGAAGGTGAAGGTCCTGGTTTTTCCTGAGCTTTCCATTACTGGATATACTTCTGGAGATCTTTTCTTTCAGAACGCTCTCCTGCAGTCATCAGAGAAAGCCCTGTTGGATATAGTGGAGGCTTCCGAGTCTCTGGATCTCCTTGCTTTTGTGGGATATCCCCTGAAATACAACGGGAAACTCTATAATACTCTTGCCGCCATACACCATGGTTCCGTCCTTGCCTTCTTTGCAAAGAGAAATCTTCCCACCTATGGGGAGTTTTATGAGGAGAGATGGTTTACACCAAGTGTCCGGGAGAACCTTCTTATAGACTTCAATGGAGAAGACGTGGTTTTTGGAAGCAAGATCATTCTCACTTCCACCATCCCCTCATCTCTGAAGATTTCTGCTGAGATCTGTGAAGACCTTTGGGTTCCCGATCCTCCTTCAACCCATCATGCCATTGCCGGGGCGACGCTTATTGTAAACGCTTCCGCTTCCGACGAATTGATTGGAAAGAGCGAGTATAGAAGAGACCTGGTCTCCGGCCAATCTGCAAGGATCAACGGAGCATATATCTACAGCGACGCCTCAGAGGGGGAATCCACCACGGATATGGTGTTCACCGGAAGCAATGTCATTGCTGAAAACGGAACTGTACTGAAGGCTGTGGATTATAGTTTGGATGAGCTTATTATAAGCGAAATCGATACAGATAGACTGGAAAGAGAAAGATATGTGAGAAACACATTTCCTATTTCTGAAGAAGGATACTCCTATATTTCTTTCTCTTTCAGAGAAGAGGAAACTCTACTTACAAGAGCCATAGATCCACATCCCTTCGTTCCTGAGAATGCTGAAAAGAGAAATGAAAGATGCAATAAGATTCTCACCCTCCAGGCCATGGGATTGAAGAAGAGGCTGCAGCATACCCACGCAAAGAAGGTGGTCGTAGGCTTATCTGGGGGACTGGACAGCACTTTGGCGCTATTGGTGGCGGTAAAGGCCTTCGATATGCTTTCCTTGGACAGAAAGGGGATTATCGCCATTACTATGCCTTGCTTCGGCACTACAAAGAGGACTAGAAGCAATGCAGAGCTCTTGGCCCTCTCCCTTGAAGTGGATTTCAGGACAGTGGATATCAGCGAAAGCGTGAAATCCCATTTCAGGGATATCGGGCAGAGCCTGGAGGATTACAGCGTCACCTATGAAAACGGCCAAGCCAGAGAAAGGACCCAGGTCTTGATGGATGTGGCAAATAAGGAAGGGGCTTTGGTCATCGGCACAGGAGATCTGTCGGAGCTTGCTTTGGGCTGGGCTACATACAATGGTGACCATATGTCCATGTATGGAGTAAATGGAGGAGTGCCCAAGACTCTCGTAAGATACTTGGTGAGATTTATGGCGGAGACTACAGATAACGAGGAGGAGTCAAAGGTCCTTTTTGATATTCTCGCCACTCCTGTTTCTCCTGAACTTCTTCCTGCAAAGAACGGGGAGATAAGCCAGGTTACAGAGGATCTTGTGGGACCTTATGAGCTTCATGACTTCTTTCTGTATCATGTAGTAAGACTCTCTTTTTCTCCGGGAAAGGTCTATAGGCTGGCTCTCCATGCTTTTGACAAGGTTTATGATGAAGACACCATCTATAAGTGGCTGAGAACCTTCATCAGGAGATTCTTCAACCAGCAGTTCAAGAGATCTTGTCTACCTGACGGCCCTAAGATCGGAACGATCACCCTTTCTCCCCGTTCCGATTGGAGAATGCCCTCGGATGCCGACAGCCAAATATGGCTGGATGATTTGGATAAGGAATATAAACTTCACAGAAAATAAAAATAAGCTTTACTAAAATGTAACCAAGCCGCCCTGACGTTGTTATATAGTTATGGGTGGTCGATACCACCAAGGAATATAGACAATGAATAAAAAAATAATACTGGCAATAATAATCATTCTGCTTCCAGCTTCAATCTTTGCCTCAGTGCTGCAGCTGGGAGGATCTGTGTCATGGGGAGTTCCAGTCCATGGAGAATCCAGTGCTCCAGTTGACTTTGAAGAGATTGATTTTGGTAAATATGACGTAGGTCTTGATGTAATGCTCAATATCCCGAGATTCCAGCTTCAGGGTGGAATAAGAGGAGCTTTTTCCAGTGATCTCCTTCTTGAAAGCTACACTTACAATTTAGGTGCGTCAATGCGCTTCGATGTCTTCTTCTTGGATTTCACTACAGGTCTGGGCCTGAATATTTCTGTAGACAAGGATCCGATTTCAAAGGAATGGCGTTATAACGGTCAGGATGGAAAGAGTGCCGAAGAAGTGTTCTCAACTTCAGAGTTCTACTACTCTGCAGGTATGGGAATAGACTTCGGAAAGCTCTCCCTTCTTGTAAACGCCACTGTCCCTACAGGGGCCACATGGGAGAACATGAGCCAGGAGAGAATGCAGTCTGTTTTCGACACTATAGGCCCGAAGTTTGAAAGAACCCGTGTTTCTGTAGGTTTGACGGCAAATTTCTTCTAATGGAAACAATCCATATACTTCCGGTCCAATGACCGGTTTTTCTTTTGATGATTCTGGGTTAATATTTGATTGGAGATACATATGGCGAAAAAGAATCTTAGCCTTTTGAGAGGCTCTCTGACTGTAATTATTCTGGCTTTGTTGGTATACGTGATCATATTTTTCTTTTTTCCAGATATTTCAATAAAGTATTTTGGCGATGCCTTCAACAAAGAGAAAGCCTTGGAAAACTCCATTGTATCTTTGGTCTATAAAGTCGATTACATGACAGAAGAGGAAAAGGCTGTATTTGAAGAGTATCTTTCCACTGAAAAGGGTAAGGAAATGGTGCGGGAGATCAGTTCTGCCGTATCCAAAGGGGGAGACGCCATTAAAGAGCTCTATGAGAACCCTGAGTTCCAAAGCGCCTTTTCAAATCTGAAGGAAGTCATGTCCCCTGAGAGTTTTTCAAAGCTATATGAAGAGACCAAGAGCTCTGCAGAAAAACTATTCTCCTGGTATAAAAAATGAAGATCACCATGTTGGGGACCGGCACCAGCTGTGGCGTCCCCTTTATAGGCTGCCATTGCCCTGTATGCCTTTCCGAGGACCCAAAGGACAAGCGTTGTCGTTCATCCATTCTCATTGAAAAGGGGAATACGAAGGTTGTAATAGACACAGGATATGAGTTCAGGCTCCAATGCCTGAGATCAGGAGTGGAGAGGCTGGATGGCGTCCTTTATACCCATGCCCATCCCGATCACCTATTCGGCCTTGATGACCTCAGGGCCTTCTATAGGGAAGAAAAGAGTGTGGATATTTGGGGTAGCAAGGGAACCATAGATAGAATAAAGACACTCTATCCCTATGTATTCAAGCCCTTCTCCAACGACGGCCTTCCCCACCTTTCTCCCCACATAGCGTCTCAAGGTGTACCCTTTTTAGTAGGTGAAATAGAGTTCATTCCTTTTTTTATGACCCATGGACCAGTGGAGAGCACTGGATATAGATTCGGAAACTGTGCCTATGTGACGGATGTGTCGGATATAAGGGAAGAAGAAAACTTGAAATATCTGGAGAATCTGGATGTGCTTATAATCGACGCTCTTATGGAAAAAAAGCATCCATCCCATTTATCTTTTGGCGAGGCATGTGAAATAGGAAAAAAATGTGGAGCCAAGAGGGTGTATTTCACACATATCAGCCATACTATGAAGCATGTGGATATTGAGAGGAAATATAACGGAATTGCAAAGCCCTCATATGATACAATGACAGTGGAGGTTGACGATGAATGATTCTCTTTTTAGTGAAGCCGATCTTGATCCTGAGTTGATGGCCATTGAAGGCAAGAAGAAGGAAAGGGAAAGACTGGCTGCAGAAGAGCAGAAAATGGAAGAAAAGAAAAAGAACGAAGAGAAGAAGAGAGATATGGAATATGACAAGACTCTGTATATTCTCGACGGATATTCCATTATCTACAGAAGCTTCTTTGCCCATATCAGCAAGCCTATTTTGGATAAGAAAGGGAACAACATCAGTGCATACTATGGGTTCTTCCAGACCCTGTTTTCAATTATGGGATCCTATCCTATGGATGCCCTCGCCATTACCATGGATGAAAAGGGACCCACTTTCCGCC
>JALFRH010000073.1 GCA_022785155.1 Spirochaetales bacterium | reverse complement strand
AACTTCCTTGGTATTCTTCAGAACGAGTGGGCCGGTGCCCAGGCCTTCTCATCCTTCGATACCTACCTTGCACCATTTGTAAAGTATGATAATCTTTCTTATGATCAGACAAAGAAGTGCATCGAATCCTTTGTCTATGGTGTAAATACCCCTTCTCGTTGGGGAACCCAGGCTCCATTTTCCAACATCACCCTGGACTGGGTATGTCCTAATGACCTTAAGAATGTTCCTGCAATTGTTGGCGGAAAGGATATGGATTTCACTTATGGCGATTGTCAGAAGGAAATCGACATGGTCAACAAGGCCTTCATCGAAGTAATGATAGATGGAGACGCAAACGGAAGAGGATTCCAGTATCCTATCCCTACATATTCGATTACAAAGGATTTCGATTGGTCCGATACAGAGAACAACAGGCTTCTCTTTACTATGACTGCAAAGTATGGAACACCATACTTCTCCAACTACATCAATTCGGATATGAATCCAAGCGATGTAAGAAGTATGTGCTGCAGACTTCGCTTGGACCTTAGGGAACTGAGAAGAAAGACAGGTGGTTTCTTTGGTAGTGGTGAAAGTACAGGAAGTGTAGGTGTCGTTACAATCAACCTTCCTCGTTTGGCATATCTTTCAAAGGATAAGGCTGATTTCTATAAGAGATTGGATAGACTTATGGATGTAGCCGCCAGATCCCTGAAAGTGAAGAGGACCGTAATATCAAAGTTCCTGGAAGAGGGCTTGTATCCATATACAAAGAGATATCTTGGATCCTTCGACAACCACTTCTCTACAATCGGACTTGTGGGTATGAACGAAGCCTGCCTCAACGCCAACTGGCTTGGCTGCAACATCGTCGATCCAAGGGGACAGGCTTTTGCAGTTGAATGTCTCAACCACATGAGGGATAGACTCTCCGATTATCAGGAAGAATACGGTGATCTCTATAACCTGGAGGCTACACCTGCTGAATCCACGGCTTATAGATTCGCCCGCCATGATGTTCAGGAGTTCCCTTCCATCATTACAGCATCCTCCGATGACAAGAGGCCATATTACACCAACTCTTCTCATCTTCCTGTGGGGTATACAGACGATATCTTCGAGGCCTTGGATATTCAGGATAAGCTCCAGCCCCTATATACCTCAGGAACAGTATTCCATACCTTCCTTGGAGAGAAGCTTCCTGACTGGAAGGCTGCAGCAACTCTTGTAAGAAAGATTGCCGAGAACTATGAGATTCCTTATTACACCATGAGCCCTACATACTCGGTATGTTCCCAGCATGGATATCTGGCCGGTGAAGTCTGGAAGTGCCCGGTATGTAATAAAAACACTGAGGTATATTCCAGAATCACAGGATACTATAGACCTGTACAGAACTGGAACGCCGGTAAGGCCGAGGAGTTTGAAGAGAGGAAGGAATATGATATTCCAAACTCCCGTCTGAAGAGAAATGGACTCTCAAAGGCAAAGGAAGACTATGATGTATTCCATCCAGAGGCAGAGGGAGTCGAGAATGGAATCCTTCTCTTTACAACTAAGACTTGCCCGAACTGCAGACTTGCAAAAGCAAGCTTGGATAAGGCAGGACTCAAGTATCAGGTCATAGATGCCGAAGAGAATCCTGAGCTCTGTAAGAAATATAAAGTAATGCAGGCTCCGACACTTGTTGCATTCACCGACGGGGTTGCAACAACAGTGTCCAACGCATCTCAGATTAGAGCATTTGCAGAAAGTGCAGTGTGATCATCTATAATCCAATTAGTAAGGCGGCCCACAAAGGACCGCCTTTTCTTGAATTATATAAAATATCATTTAGTCGGCAAGGGCGTTACGGACAAAATCCGTAATCCCATCCTTCTCTTCATTCCAATGCTCTTCGTCTTCTGTGCAGACACCTAGAAACTCAAGTTTCATATCTAGATAATCAGTCATCATCTTGAAAGCATCGTTCAGTGTGGAGTATTCCTTATCTCCTGTCTTTTCTTCACCATTGATGATGACAATAAGCTTCTTTCCCTGGAGATCTGATTTTTCAAAGGCATATAGCCTATCTATGAAAAGCTTTGTCTGTGCAGAAACCTGCCACCAATATACAGGAGAAACAATAGCGATTGTATCGCTCTCCCTTATATCCTTATATATAGGTGTCATATCATCCCTTTGGATACATTCACCAATGTTTATTTCCTTGCAATACTCACAAGCATGGCATGGGCCTATCTTTTTTTCTCTTAAATGAACAAGCTTTCCACCACCTATAGAATGGATGATATCTCCGATCCTATCTGAATAAAATCCTTCCCTTGGACTACCAGTAACAACAAGCAATGACATTTCAGCCTCCTTTATTAATATAATTTGATTTGAGTAAGAGTCAAAAAGAAAACTCGAAAAAAATAAATGCTTGCTAAATAAGGAAAAGAACAAAAATTACAAAAAAATATTAAAAAAATGTAAAAAAACTTTTAAAAACCCCTTCACATTTGGCAAGGAATTGTGTAAGGTATGTGAGTCGTCGGAAGATGACGGCCTCGAGGCTCCAAGCTGAGGGGTTGACATGAAGCCCGAAAGGGTGTAGGGTCATATGGCTTGCTTAGGCAGGTCGTTTTTTACAGGACCAGCGAAGGGAAAGAGGGAAAAGAAATAGGAGAAAGGAAGCTCCTGTCAATTCAAGAACTGAACAAAGGCAGAAGAATAAAAAAGAAGCCGAGTTCGTTTAGATGAAAGGCAGAATCGAATGAAAAGCTGCCTGCACTTCGGTGCAGGACTCCATGACGGAGAGTTCGATCCTGGCTCAGAACG
>JALFRH010000029.1 GCA_022785155.1 Spirochaetales bacterium | reverse complement strand
GAGCGTATCGGGGAAGACGGAAAGATGCTTCATACAGCAATAAGCAGAAACGACCAGGTAGCCTTGGATACAAAACTCTATACCAGAAAAAAACTCTACTCCATTCTCTCTCTTATCAAAAGCCTGATGAAGACCATTGCAGACAAGGCGAAGGAGTATGAGGATGCAGTAATGCCCGGCGATACTCATCTTCAGAGAGCCCAGCCAATTCTCTTTTCCCATCATCTGCTCTCCTACGCCTTCATGTTGGAAAGAGACAAGGGAAGAATTGAAGACGCCATCAAACGTCTTGGCCAGTGTCCCCTTGGATCTGCTGCCTTGGCTGGCACCACTTATCCCATAGATAGGTTTTTTACCGCAGAAAAACTTGGGTTCAAAGAACCCAACAGAAATAGCATCGACGGAGTATCGGACAGAGACTACGCCCTAGAGGCCATGAGTGCTCTCTCTATTCTATCTATGCACCTTTCAAGGCTTGCTGAAGAGATCGTCCTATGGTCTAGCTGGGAGTATAGATTCATAAGGCTTTCAGACAACTATACCACCGGCTCATCCATCATGCCTCAGAAAAGAAACCCGGATATAGCGGAGCTTATCAGGGGAAAGACAGGAAGAGTATACGGGGATATGATGTCTCTCTTTGTAACAATGAAGGGTCTTCCTCTTGCCTATGACAAAGATATGCAGGAAGACAAAGAGCCTCTTTTTGACTCTCTGGATACCCTTGAAGCATCCCTATCCGTATCCATTGAGATGATTGGAGAAATGAAGGTTCTCAAAGAGAATATGATGAGGGCTGCTGAAGAAGGTTTTATAAACGCAACGGATTTGGCGGATTACCTTACAAAGAAGGGGACTCCCTTTCGGACTTCCTATCGTATCAGCGGAGAAATCGTATCCTACTGTGAAGAAAATGGATTAGTGCTCTCTGAGGTGACGCTGGATAAACTCAAAGAGTACTCCCCTCTCTTTGAAGAAGATATCTACCAGGCCATAGACCTGAAGGTATGTGTAGACAAGAGGGAAAGCTATGGTGGAACAGCCAAAGAAAAGGTTGAAGAACAGATCGATTACATAACATCCATCTTGGAGGAAGAGTAAATGTCAGAGATAAATCTCAAAGGAAAGAGCTTTCTTACCCTTCTGGATTTTACACCGGAAGAGATTGCTTATATGCTTGATAAAGCTGCAGAGTTCAAAAAAATGAAGAAAGAAGGTGTAAGCCACAGAATCCATGAAGGAAAGAATGTAGCCCTCATCTTCGAAAAGACCAGCACAAGAACCCGCTGTGCCTTTGAAGTTGCTGCTGCAGACTTGGGTATGCACCCTGTGTATCTTGACTCCAAGGGATCTCAAATCGGAAAAAAGGAATCCATCTGCGATACGGCCAAAGTCCTTGGCAGAATGTTCGACGGCATCGAATACAGAGGCTTTGGCCAGAAAAGAGTGGAGGATTTGGCGAAATATAGCGGGGTTCCTGTATGGAATGGCCTTACAGACGAGTTCCACCCTACCCAGATTCTTGCAACCCTTCTTACCATCAAAGAGCACTTTGGAAAGCTAAAGGGAATCAAGCTCTGTTTCATGGGTGACGCCAGATTCAACATGGGTGTATCCATGATGATAGGATGCGCAAAAATGGGCCTGGAGTATACAGCTGTTGCTCCTGAAAAGTATTTCCCTCCAAAAGAGATTGTGGATAAATGCAAGGAAATAGCAAAGGAAACAGGAGCTGTCATCAAGCTTGAAAGCGATGTTGGAAAAGCCGTTGAAAAGGCGGATGTTATATACACGGATGTCTGGGTATCCATGGGAGAGAAAGAAGAAGTATGGAAGGAGAGGATCAAGGACCTTCTCCCCTACCAAGTGAATTCCTATGTCATGGAGAAAGCCGGAAAAGACGCAATCTTCCTCCACTGTCTCCCATCCTTCCACGATCTGGAGACGGAAATCGGAGTGGATATATTCAATAAATATGGGCTGAGTGCCATGGAAGTGACAGATGATGTATTCCAGAGTCCTGCTTCCCTTGTGTTCGAAGAAGCGGAGAACAGAATGCATACCATCAAGGCTGTCATGGCTTTAACGCTATAGATCCTGTTCCGGAGCTCTCTGACGAGGGCTCCATTTTTTACGCCTTCTTCCTTCCTTTTGTTATGATGATTATACTTATGGTGACCAAAAGCACAGATACTATGTATTTAGGTTGAAATACATTTTCCCCTAATAGCAAAGAGGCTGCTATTGCTCCGGTAATAGGGTTTATGCACTGGAAAACAGCTACTTTTGAAACCGAGTTTGCACTTGAGAGAGCTGTCCAAAGATATAGACAGACACAAGAAGTGAGAGAAAGGAAAACCAGGCACATTATTCCATATAACCCACCATTCCCAATCCTTCCGCCTAAAAAGAGCGAAAGGATGAAAAGCTCAGCTCCTCCCACAAGAAGATTATATCCAGATACTACGACGCTCTTTATTCCTGTGGTAACTATTCGTGACAAATTGGTTCCTGTAACAAAGGTAAGGATACTGAGAAGCATCAGACCTTCCCCCTTGAGGGAGAAACCTTCAAGTTTTCCACCCCAAAGGAAACACACCAAGACTCCAATAAAGCCCAGTACTCCTCCAAGGGCCTTTCTTCCATTCATCTTATCGTCCTTGGAAATAAAGTGGGCGATGATAGTTGAGAATATTACTCCGGTGCCATTAAGGATGGAGCAGTTTATGGAAGAAGCGCTGATCATGGCTATATATTGGAAAGCATATGCCAGACCTGTCTGGATCGTACCCAACATAAAGACTGATGCATATCCCTTCTTGTCCAATACAGGAAAGCGCTTCTCCATGAAAGTATCCAATAAGAGAAGTATGACTCCCGCTATCATGAACCTGATGGAAGCAAAGAGAAGCGTGGAACCCACGCCGGAAATGGAGAAGAGTTCATAGCTCTTCTTTATTACAGGAAAGACTACTCCCCATAGAGCCTGGCAAAGGGAAGCAAGAAGGACCATGACCCAAGTTTTCTTAAGAATATTATCTTTTTTCATAAACACTCATCCAAAATAATAGCTGGCACAAACCTGCACCAGCCAAAGAATACATCATTAACGCAAATCAGAGAACTACACCATCCTTAAGGATAGATATTTCCGTGTATCCGTTCTCTTCATTCTTAGTCTTTACCTCACCGCTGGCTATGCGCTGAAGGAGAGCGATGAAGTCATTGAGGACTTTATCGCTGTCTTCCTGGAGAAGGCGACCTGCATTGAAGTCGATCCAATTTGCCTTCTTCTCGCTGAGGGCGGTGTTGGTTGCAATCTTCACAGTTGGAACAGGAGCTCCAAGTGGAGTTCCACGACCTGTGGTAAAGAGGATCATATGGGCTCCTGCTGCACTCTGTACAGTTGTAGAGACGATATCGTTTCCTGGACCGGTAAGGAGGTTCATTCCACTCTTCTTTACTCTGTCACCATACTTGAGGACGCCGGAAACAGGGGCTCTGCCACCCCTCTGGACACAACCAAGGCTCTTATCTTCAAGAGTTGTGATACCACCCATCTTGTTTCCTGGGCTTGGATTTTCATAAACGACCTGTCCATGGGAAGTGAAATAGTGCTTGAAACCGTTGATCATATCCACTACTTCATCAAAGACCTCTCTACTTTCAGCCCTGTTCATCAAAACCTGCTCAGCTCCGAACATCTCAGGTACTTCGGTAAGAATAGCTGTTCCACCCATTGCAACTAGTTCGTTGGTAAATCTACCTACCAGAGGGTTACCTGTAATACCGGAAAATCCATCGGATCCACCACACTTCATACCCACGACAAGCTTGGACATAGGAACAACGGTACGCTTATCTTTCTTGACCACTTCTGCAATTTCAGAAAGAAGCTTCTTACCGCTTTCCACTTCGTCTTCCTCTTCCTGGGAAACCATGAACTTGACTCTTTCTTCGTCGACTTCTCCCACAAGGGCCTTGAAGGAGTCCATGGTGTTGTTCTCACAACCCAAGCCGATTACCAGGACACCACCTGCATTTGGATGGTGTACAAGGTCAGAGAGGATCTTCCTTGTATTTTCATGGTCATCCCCAAGCTGAGAGCAGCCGAAAGGATGGACATAAGCGTGTACCCCGTCCTCAATTCCCAGGTTTTCGTTACCCCAGGCTTCAAGGAGCTTTGAAATCTGGTTCACACAGCCCACTGTAGGAATGATCCAAATGGCGTTTCTGATTCCGATATCACCGTTCTTTCTTTCATAGGCCTTGATTGTAGGAACACCGGAGGAAGCATATATGGCCTTCTTTGCGTTCATTTCCAGGACGCTTTCCTTAGCCACTTCTTCATCATAAGTGTATTCGGCTTCTTCACTGAGAGCTGTCTTTACATTGAAAGTATGTACCCACTCACCTTTCTTGATGGCAGTCTTTGCCTTTCCGATAGGATAACCATACTTAATGACACTCTCGCCTTCAGCAATATCCTCGAGGGCCACTTTATGGCCTGCAGGAATATTGGCGGCAATGGTGAATGCCGATTTCTCCACTTCTACTACACTACCCTGTGGCAGCGACTCCAAAGCCACCGCCACATTGTCACGATCAGTAATTCTGATTAGTTTCTGTGCCATTATTTCTCCAAGAGCTCTTTCATAGCTGTCGTCATACCCTTGGACCAGATTGCAACAAGGTCTTCCTTCACAGCTTCTTCCAAGCCTTCGACAGTTCTAAGGTCCATTCCCCACCATGCTTCCATGCCGAGAATCTCACTGGCGATTTGAGCAGCCTTCTTTTCATTGCAGCAATATTCCTTGCTGTAGAGGGAAGCGAACTTCTCAAGAACATCCGGGGAATCCATGATCTTATACTCTTCGCCGTTTCTGTTTCCAATAAGGGCGCCGTTTTCAATCTTTGTTCCTTCATAGAATGAGATGAGGGAAGCAAGAGAGAATACCAGAACCTTAGGAAGCTTTCCTGTCTTCTCCTTGTATCCAAGAAGTGAAGGAAGATCTCTTGTCTTGAACTTTGAAGTAGAGTTCAAGGAGATGGAAAGAAGAAGGTGGACGATGTATGGGTTTCTGAATCTATTAAGGACATCTCCTGCATAGGATACGAGAAGATCCTTGTCTCCATCCATGCTAGGAATGATCTCATTGAAGAGTCCTTCGTGCATGAAGGAAGAAACAAGATCGCTCTTCATACAGTCTTCTACAGTATTGAGACCTGTCTGATAAGCAGCAAGTACGCTCATTGTGTGTGTACCGTTGAGGATTCTTACCTTTCTTGTTCTGTAGAATGTCATATCCGGTGTCCAGACAACGTTGAGGCCTGCCTTTCCTGTAGGAAGTTCGTCTTCGTAGCTTCTCTTCTGATATTCGATGGCCCAGAAGAGGAACTTCTCTGCGCTGTCCAGAAGGTTATCCTGATAGCCAAGCTTGTTGCAGATTGCTTCTGCTTCAGCTCTTGGATAACCAGGAACGATTCTGTCTACAAGTGAGCAGCAGAAATCACAGGATTCTTCGATCCAAGCGATGAAGTCCTTCTCAAGGTTCCAGTCTTCAGCGTGCTTGAGGACCCACTTGCGGAGCATAATACCGTTTTTGTCGATAAGTTCACATGGGATAAATACCAAGCCCTTGGATCTATCGCCCTTGAATGTCTGATATCTGCGATACAAGAATGCTGTAACCTTTCCTGGGAAGGAAGCCTGTGGCTTATCGTCCTTCTTGACTGATGGATCATAAGCAATACCTGCTTCTGTTGTGTTGGAGAAGACAAATCTCAAGTCCGGATTATCAGCCTGAGCAATATATTCATCATACTGTGTAAATGGATTGAGACAACCACGAACAGATGTAACAGCTCTTAATTCTTCAACTTCTTTTCCATCCTCAATGCCTCTGAGAACTGTAGTATAGAGACCGTTCTGTGCATTGATCATATCACCCATACCTCTTTCAAGAGGCTGAACCATTATTACATCGCCGTTGAATCCGGCCTTTTCATTCATGACATCAATCTGATAATCGATGAAAGCCCTGAGGAAGTTTCCTTCACCAAACTGAATGGCCTTAATAGGGCGTTCTTTCTTTTCAACTGCTTCTACAATAGTTTTCATTACTCTTCTCCTTTAAAATGGGACATTTATCCCCACTCTTATTGTAGTTTTCGCCTTTTTAACCGTCAACGAAAGAGTATCAACAAATATTTCCATTTCCTTCCTCTTTTTGTTCTTTTCTTTTATTCCCACAAAAAGAGAAAGAGGCGAAGCCTAAGCCTCGCCCCCATTGACAGTAACAGTAAATTAATTACTTATTCATTGCTTCAGCAACAGCAACGGCAACGGCGACAGATGCACCAACCATTGGGTTGTTACCCATACCTATGAGACCCATCATCTCGACGTGGGCAGGAACGGAAGAAGAACCTGCGAACTGAGCGTCAGAGTGCATTCTTCCCATTGTATCTGTCATACCATAGGAAGCAGGACCTGCAGCCATGTTGTCTGGATGGAGTGTTCTACCTGTACCACCACCAGATGCTACAGAGAAGTACTTCTTTCCAATCTCGTTGCATTCCTTCTTATAAGTACCTGCAACTGGGTGCTGGAATCTTGTTGGGTTTGTTGAGTTACCTGTGATGGATACATCAACGCCTTCAGCATGCATGACTGCAACACCTTCTCTTACGTCATCTGCACCATAGCAGTTTACAGCAGCTCTTTCACCCTTTGAATATGGAGTTCTTGAGAGAACTTCGAGCTTACCTGTGAAGTAGTCGAACTTTGTTTCAACATATGTGAAACCGTTGATTCTACTGATGATCTTTGCAGCATCCTTTCCAAGACCGTTGAGGATTACTCTCAAAGGTTCCTTTCTTGCCTTGTTTGCGTTCTTTGCAATACCGATGGCGCCTTCAGCAGCAGCGAAGGATTCGTGGCCAGCAAGGAATGCGAAGCACTTTGTCTCGTCAGATAGAAGCATAGCTGCAAGGTTTCCATGGCCAAGACCTACTTTTCTGTCATCGGCGACAGAACCAGGAATACAGAATGCCTGGAGGCCTTCACCAAGAGACTTTGCAACTTCGTAAGCTGTCTTCTGTCCCTTCTTGATGGCAATTGCAGCACCTGTAATATAAGCCCAGCAAGCGTTTTCGAAGCAGATTGGCTGAATGGATTTTACGATTGAGTATACATCTACACCCTTTTCGTCACAGAGAGCCTTTGCCTCTTCGATGGAAGAGATACCATATCCATTGAGGACACCATTGATCTTGTCGATACGTCTTTCATAACCTTCAAATAAAGCCATTGTATCCTCCTCACTCCTTTCTTGGGTCGATATACTTTACAGCATCAGCGAATCTGCCGTAAGTCTTCTTTGCCTTCTCGAGAGCTTCTTTTGGATCTACACCCTTCTTCACGTTTTCCATGAAGACTCCCATGTTGACATACTCATAACCGATGATTTCATCGTTTTCATCCAAAGCCTGGCGGAGAATGTAGCCTTCAGCAAGGTTAAGGTATCTTGGTCCCTTTGCTCTTGTTGCATAGGATGTACCTACCTGAGAGCAGGTTCCCTTTCCAAGGTCCTCAAGTCCAGCGCCGATTACAAGACCATCTTCACTGAATGCAGACTGGCTTCTTCCATAGCAGATCTGAAGGAAGAGTTCCCTCATTGCTGTGTTGATGGCATCACAAACGAGGTCTGTGTTGATTGCTTCGAGAACTGTGCGTCCTACGATAGCTTCTGATGCCATTGCAGCTGAGTGTGTCATACCAGAGCATCCGATTGTCTCAATGAGAGCTTCTTCGATGATGCCGTTCTTAATGTTGAGAGTAAGCTTACATGCTCCCTGCTGTGGTGCACACCAACCGATTCCATGGGTCAGACCGGAAATGTCCTTGATCTCTTTTGCATAGACCCACTTTCCTTCCTCTGGAATTGGAGCGCAGCCGTGCTGAGCACCGCACTTGACTGTACACATGTTTTCAACTTCTGTGGAATACTTCATGTATATATCTCCTAAAAGTGTTTTGACTTATGTCACTATTT
>JALFRH010000249.1 GCA_022785155.1 Spirochaetales bacterium | reverse complement strand
GCTGCTTAGGCTCCTTCTTTGCAGCAACAATAAGACCATTGTCGCTAAGAGCCTTGAATGCATCTGCAACACCGTTCTTGATGGCTGAAGAAGAATATGTAACCCCTGCTACAAGTTCAACTGTGCTGAGAGTGCTGTCGGAACCGATGAAGGTATCTACATAGCCCTCACCCACTTCCCTTGTCTCAGGATATGCGGTGACATTGATCTTCTGCACCTTATTGTCTTTATCGATGGCGATATAGAAGACGATGGCTTCCTTTGTAAATCCAGCCTTTGTGCTGACCTTCACTACATAGCCCTGTCCACTTGTCTCCTCATAGACGGTCTCTACAGTCGATGGAACGTTATCGAGTTTTAGCTCCATAAAGCCCTTGGCATTGGGCATGACATCCATTGCAGGGCCCACTTCTCCCTGCATTCTTGCCTGGACAATGGTAGGATAAGTCCAAAGATTTACACAGTAAAGAATTGCAAAAGCAAGAACGACTACAATTACAGGAAGAATTATGCTTTTCAATGACTTATTTGCCATTTGCACTACCTCCCAATGGAATATTTCTTGTAAAGTGCTCGATATATGGAACAAGCAGGTTACAGATAAGTATTGAGAAGGATACACCTTCTGGATATCCACAGAACTTTCTGATTATGAAAGTTATGATACCTGCAAGGATACAGAAGACAACCTTACCCTTTATGTGTAATGGTGTAGATGAATAATCCGTAGCCATGAAGATGGCTCCAATGAAGAGACCACCTGAAAGGATCTCATAGAGAGCAACCATCGGGCTAAGGGAAGATACCAGGAACAGTACAAAAACAGTTGCGATATAAGCAAAAGGAATGTACCACTTGATGACCTTTCTCACTGAAAGATAAATCCATCCGATGATGAGGGCGATGATACATGTTTCACCGATACTGCCGCCATGAAGGCCAAGGAACATCTGGCCAAGGCTTGGAAGAAGATCCATGCTACCTGCCTTCAGGTTCACAAGAGGTGTGGCGCTTGAAACAAGCTCCACTGTCTTAGGTACAGTAAAGGATGTCACTGTAGAGAAACAGAGAAGCATGAATACACGGGCTGTGATTGCCGGGTTTGCAAAGTTCTTACCGATTCCACCGAATAGACCTTTGACAAATACAATGGCGAATACAGAGCCGATTACCGCCTGGAGAATAGTGACATCAGTTCCCAAGTTCAACGCAAGAAGCACACCTGTGACAACTGCGGAGAAATCTCCGATTGTGCAGGGTTTCTTTACGATCAAGTTAAAGATATACTCTGCCAAAACTGCAGAAACGACACAGGTTGCAATCAACAGCAATGCCTTGGCGCCGAAGATTACAACAGCTGCAATAATGGCAGGAACAAGTGCGATCACAACATCCAACATGATCTTTCTTGTTGAAGAACTATCATGGAAATGTGGTGATGACACATTAAGAAGATTATATTTCTTTTCCATCACTATCTTCTCCTACTTCTCATGAAACGCTTATCCTCCCTGTTGTTTGCAACAAGAGGTCTGTGGGCAGGACAGACAAAGGCACAGCAGCCGCATTCCATACACTGAGCCACGTCCTCCCTCTTCAAGAGAGCTTCCTTTTCGTCCTCGTCTTCCATATTGAGAGCCTTTGCAAACGCAACAGGGTTAAGGTTCAACGGGCATGCCTCTACACACTTACCACAGTGGATACAAGGTGTAGGATCTGCCAATATAGCTTCCTTCTCTCCCATTGCTACAATACCGTTTGTGGCCTTTACGACGCTTTCGCTGAGGTCAGTAACCGTCCTACCCATCATAGGACCACCTTCGATCACCTTTCTCGGCTCTTCTTTGAAGCCGCCGCAGGAAAGAAGACAGTATTCGAAACTTGTTCCGATAGGGACTATGATGTTCTTTGGTTCCTTTACAGCACTGCCATCAACGGAAACACATTTTTCAATCAGAGGCATACCTGTTTCAAAGTAGAGAGCCATTTTTGCCAGTGTAGTCACGTTTGTGATGATTACACCCAAAGAAGCAAGACGCTGACCTGCAGCAACGACCTTTCCTGTGGCATTCCACAAGAGAACCTGCTTAGCTCCCTGAGGATATACACTCTCAAGGGTCTTTACGTTTACAGATGGATCGTCTTTGAATACTTCTGTCAGATGGCTGATGGCTTCAGGCTTGTTGGCTTCGATACCGATGATGTATTCCTTGGCCTGTACGAACTTCTTCAGAATCTCGATGCCGCTTTTAATGTGGTCGCTGTCCTCAACCATTGTCCTGTTGTCTGCAGTACAGTATGGCTCACACTCTGCACCGTTGATGAGAACCGTCTCGATTTTATTCTTTCTTACAGCTTCCCACTTACCATGCAGCGGATAAGCGGCTCCACCAAGACCTACGATTCCACTCTTACGGCAACCATCAAGGAAATCATCCAAAGTCTCGAGCTTTGGAGCCTTCATCTCAGGGTCGTTTTCCATTTTTCCGTCACTTTTGATTGAGATATATTTATCTGATACATCTGTGACGTGACCACTTATAGATGCATGGATTGGAGAAGATACTCTACCTTCACCCTCTTTTGCAATCAACTGACCTCTGTACACATGGTCACCTACTGCGACAACAGGAACAGCAGGCACACCAGAGTGCATGCTCATAGGTATTGTCACAGACTCAGGCGGAGTAATGCGGACACTATGCATGTCTTGGGTAGACTTGCAGTGAGGCACATGGACTGCCGATATCTTTTTCTTGAAAAGCATCTATTGCCCTCCTTGTATAAATTACTTTACCACTAAATCCTTGGCTCTGTCAGTCATCTCGACGTTGCCATCAGGCTCAATCCAGATACATTCTACACCGTCAAGGCTTTCAACCAACTTTTTTCCCTCTTCCAGAGGCATACAATATAAGGCTGTAGAGAGACAGTCTGCAAGGCCGCTGTCCTTGGTTATGACTGTCAAGGAATCGTAGTAGCGTGCCGGATAGAGGGTATCCTTGTCGATGATGTGAGGATATTTCACTCCATCCACGACAAAATACCTTTCATAACTACCACTGGTGACTACAGCCGTGTCCTTCACTTCTATGGTCACTGCAAAGTCGCCATCAGGATTCTTGGGATCCCTTATGCCTGTACTCCACCCTGATCCATCCAGCTTTGTACCGATTATCCTTATATTGCCCCCTATATTAAGAACATAACTACTTATTCCCTTATTCTCAAGAAGTTCTGCAGCCTTTTCAGTTGCATAACCCTTGCCTAAGGCACCTACATCGATTCTAGCATTGCTGTCGTTTATTCTAACCCTATTGTTTTCCTCATCGATATCAAGGAACTGGAAACCTATATATTTCTCAGCTTCCTTCAGATCAGAATCCGTAGGAAGGTATGATGGGCTGCTGTTTCTGGCATCATGCCACAGGGAAAGAAGAGAGCCCATCATTACATCCATTTCACCGTAGGTCAGATCATTCATCTCTTTGGCATAGAGAAGGAATTCGATCAACAGGGGATCTACATCCAAATAATCTCCACCGGCATTTTTATTGATGGTGCAGAGATTATTCACACCGCTATACTCGTGGTAGATATCAAACAAAATGTGATACTTCTGCAAAAAGTAATAGACTTCATCGCAATTTTCTGTGAACTCTTCCTCACTGTCTCCCTTGTAGGAATATATATAGGAGACAGTGTCGAAGAGGTCATAGTAGACTCTTCCCACTCCTTTTGGGTTATGGACACTCCTAGTAGTCTCAACGGAGCTACTGGAAGTATTTTCATCACTTATTTTTGAGCAGCCTGAAATGATTATCAGCGTGATGAGGGCCAAAACGGCCCCCATCATAAAGAGTCTATTTCTCATATCACTCTGCGTTCTTTGCAGCCTTGGCAATAACGCTCTGGAAACCAGGGATGGAGATTGAGCAGGAAGCGAAGAGTGCTTCGTCAGCTGTAACGACATAGCCTGGGTGAGCTTCCTCTGGTCCTCTTACTCTTGT
>JALFRH010000229.1 GCA_022785155.1 Spirochaetales bacterium | reverse complement strand
CTACACCTGCCCTGTTTTCGCTATATGGAGCTTCCACTCCATATACACCTTTGGCATTAATAAGGACTGTAGCTTTGGAAACTACGCCTTCCTCAACTTCACTTTCAGGTGTAAGACCTGTAGGAATGAGATAGAGAGGATCAGAAATAGTAATGTCACCGTTTGTAACGACACAGCCTTCTCCCTCTGGAAGAATCTCATAATCAAGAATATCTTCCCTGGAGACTCTGTACCTATCTTCGGAAACTGTAATGAGATCATAGCTGTCAGCAGAAGCAAATGGCATGATTTCCAAAAGTTCTTCAATCATCCAACAGTCTTCTGGAACGAAGACCAAGGCCTCCACCCCAACCTTACAATATCCTTTGTATTTGACATCGTAGGTCTCTTTCTGGCTCTGCCCCACAAAGAGTTCGTAGTCATACTTTTCATTGTCTTTTGCAAGAGAAACATACTTGGACATAAAGGTCTTGGCTGTTTCCTTATCCTCATAGAAATCTGTAAAGGCAACAGTTACAGCCTCATCATCAGGAGAAGGAACAAACCAGAAGTTATCTTCCACGATTTCCTTCAAGGAATAACACTTATGCCATTCTTTTGCGTTATAAACCTGTTTTGAAAGCTCAAGTCCATCGAAAGCGTTGTTAAGAACAATAAGCTCCTTCATTCCTTCAACAGGAGCCTTTACTTCTTCCACTGCTACACTTTCCTCTGTTCCAGGAAGAACCAAAGTTCCATTTTCCACCATCTCCTTTACTCCTGTGGAGAATACCATGGAGAGGGCCAAAAGAGTGATCATTGATACGACGGCAAGTCTTTTCATATATTTCCTCCAATTCCCAATTTTCATTTCATAAAAATTACACAAAATTCCTATGATTATTCTATATTATCTGCATAAACTTGCAAATTTGTGCAACAGAAATCGCATATTTGGCCTTTTTATGTCCTTATTATAACTATATTGCTGTTATCATTGTAGCGAAAAGAATAATCCATGTAATAAAACACATTGTTTATGGAGAGTCAATTATTTTATCCATCTTTATTCCTTTATCCACTTATTGGATATTTCACCTTATGTTTTTTCCTTAAAGTGGAAAAAGGGTGGACCTCTCCACCCTTTTCAATTGACTCCGGGACCTCTCAACACCCCACCCTTCTCGACTTTTATCTGAAGTGGTATGGTATCCTTCAAAGCGGAGACATGGGATATTATTCCTATGGTCTTACCCTCTTCCTTTAAGGATAGCAGGGCGTTTATCGCTTTGTTGAGGTTTTTCTCGTCCAGGGTTCCAAAACCTTCATCCAAGAAAAATGACTGGATTTTTGTATCCTTTGCCATAAAAGAGCTCAAGCCCAAGGCCAAAGAGAGGCTTACAATAAAGCTCTCCCCTCCGGAAAGCCCCTTTGCCGTCCTTACGTTGTTATCGTTTTCAGTATCTATTACAGAGAAATCCAGTTTGTTATCGTAGTCGTATGTAAGAACATATCTATCTGAAAGCATCCTCAGTTTCTTGTTTGCAGCCTTGATCAGTTCTTTAAAAGTATATGCCTGGGCTATTTCCATAAACTTATTGCCGTTTGCCGAGCCGATGAGAGAGTTCAAGTCACTCCATTTATCAGCTATGTCCCGCTGCCCCGCAATTTCTTTCTCCAGCTCACTGTAGGCCTTCTCATTCTCACCGTTTGTCAATAAAGACTGTGTCAAAGCTCCCTTATCTTGGTATATCCTCTTCCTTTCCTCTTCCTTTTCCTTCTTTAGTTCCTCCAGATGATCCATATCTTTGTATGGGTTATCCTTTTTTTCAAAAAGAGCCATGTCATCCTTTATTCCCTTTATTTCCCCTGTAAGGTTTTTCAGCTCATCCTGACACTCCTCCAACTCTTTTCTTGCCTTCTCTTCTTCGTTTTTTCTCAGCATCAGAGTGTTATTTAGTCTCTTTCTTTCCTCTGAAGTGCTTCCCACAAAGAGTTTTTCCCTCTCATTCTTTTGATTGTACAGAAGGGCCTTCAATTCCTGGAGTTTATTCTCCTCCCCACTTCTCTCCTCCTTTTGGGATGAGATGAACTCGAGAGTATCCTTCTCCTTTACTCCAAAGTTACTGACGGCACTTGCATTCTTTTCTCTTTGCTCTTTTAATGATCTATATTTTTCAAGCCTCTTTTCCAAAGTCTTTATATCAGAACCAAGAAGCAGACTGGATAACCTTTGTGCCTCTTCCTCCTTTTCTTTTATGATGGAGGAATATAATTCCTCAGCCTTTCTCTTGGCTTCCATCAGGGAGTCGAGTTCTTGGTTTTTCAAGTTCAAAACACCGCTGAAAACAGTGGTCTGATTCTTTATTCCATTTACTTCCTTCTCTTTTTCTTTGATCTTTTTATCAATGAGCTCAAGGGCCTTCTCCAGATTCCTCAGCCTTCTGATCTCATTTTCAAGCTTTGAGTTTTCCGCTTTGTGCTCCTTGATGAAAGCTTCATCCGAGTATGGATGATTGAGGCTGCCGCAGAGAGGGCAAGGCTGGTTCTCCTCTAGATCCTTTCTTCTTTCCTCCAGTGCCACGAAGGCCTGTTCTTTCATTATTTCATCTTGTAGTCTTTCTATTTCACTCTTGATCTCTTCAGGAAGAATTCCATTCAACACAGAAGACCTTTGGCCGTTGAGAGCCTCAAGGTTCTCCTCTTCTTCCCTTTCTTTAAATCGGGATTCTTCATATTCCTTCCTGGAGTTGTCCCTCTCATTCTCTTTTTCTTCTATTTTCCTATGGTATTCCTCTATTTCCCTTTTCCCTTGGGCTTCTTTTGTCTTCAAAGAAGACAATCGATTCATTACGCCTTCAGCTTTTGTAATGGTGGATGCCAAGTTTTCGTCATCTTTATTCTTTGAAAGATACTCATCTGCCAGGACAAGCTCTTT
>JALFRH010000213.1 GCA_022785155.1 Spirochaetales bacterium | reverse complement strand
TACTTGGAATCATGAGATGGCAGAAAGTGGCATTGATGAACATGATGAACTTCGATAAGGCAAAAGAAGAATGGAGTGGATTATGGCCGGATGAACTTACAGGTGTACACTCTACATCATCAAAGAGGCTTCTTTCTTTTGCCTTGGATGCCGAAATCGGTCTGACACTTATTCCGGAAGGGTTGCTCTCTTCTTCAACTACGACTATCCAGATTAATCTTTTTGGCGGAGTGACAATAATACACAACCCGAAAGCAGTCGAAAATCACTTGGATATGGAAACTGAAGACGCAAATAGAGTATCAGCAATCATGCCTAAATTCGGTGTTTCCATGAGATTTGGATTTGATGTTTGACTACTCCCACTGGCAAGCCCAGGGTGATTCTGGCCATGGTAACGACGGCTGCACCCCGAAGGATGTCTTCCGGGGTGTAGATGTTTCTCTCTGAAAGCTCTGTATTCCTTATCACTTCTGAATACTCCCTGGCATAATTGAAGACTGTCTTGTAAAGCATATCCCGGTCACTCCTCATTCTCTTCAGGTTCCAAGATACGGAGAACAGTGCGTCGTATCTGTTCACGTACTTGCTCTTAACTCCTCTGTATCTCCTGTTGAACTCCTCTATTGAGGAATGGAAGCTGTTGATCCTGTTCAGGTTTATCTCCGCCTCATGGTCGCTGCAGTCTTTACATATCTTATGGAATCCATTCTTCCTCCTGATGACTCCGTTATAGAGATGAGTGCCATCGGTGGTGAAGCAGGCACCATTGGTGACATGAGAATCCAGGTTCTCGGCATCCTTGCTTTTTGCGCTTCCTACGTTGAAAGAGCGGGCGTAGGCCTTTCCGTCGCCATCGGCGCCAGTCAGAAGGCATACCTGCAGCTTGCTGTAAGTCTCCTTTCCAAATTCGAACTGTTTTCCATGGTCCATTTCATTTACAGGACAGGACTTGTGGCTGGTCTTGAGAAACTTTTCGTCGAGCTGGACGTCGTTGCCAAGCCTTGTAGACTCGGCCTCTGACTCAAGGTAACACATTAGCTTGTGCCTCATGTAGAATGCAGTGGAGGGGTTTATGTCCAGCGCCTCGGCACATTTTTTGAGGGAGTCCTTCTCCATCGTCATCTGTATGAACCGGGCCCACTTGTCCCGGTCCTGGTGGGAGTAGAAAGAAAATGTTCCAGTATCATAGACGAATCTCCTGCCGCATTCAGTGCACCTGTACATCTGTTTTCCGCTGCCAGACATTCCGCCCTTTATGATGTGAGGATGCACCTTTCCGCACTTGGGGCAGACCTCGAATATAAGTCTGTCCTTATTCCTCCTTTTGTTACTGTCGAGGTATTCTGCATATAGCCTGAGTAGTCCCTCTGCCTGAAATTTCTCCAATCCCAGCGAATTGAACATTTCCGATGCCTTTTCTATTGCAACCATGGCATTTGCCCCCTGTTACAACAATTATCGCATCATCAGTAGGTCAGAAATTGTCCTGGTGGTGTAATAAGTCACCGATTCTCGAATATGCAATATTTTCATACTGTTTTCCATTACAATGTCTACCAAAAACAGCTTATTCAGTAATCGATGGAGGAATCATGTTTATACTCAGCCAATGGTCGCACCCACTCCGCTCAATGGGTTTGGTACATATCGTCGGAATTCTATCAGCCATTCTATCGGGTATATGTGGGGGATTACTTGCAAAGAAGCAGAATAAACCGAATAGAGTTTATTCTTGTATAGGAATATCCTTCATCGTTCTGGAACTTATGAAAGTCGTATTCATGTTGATGACAACAGGTACTTATCCTCTTGATAGAATTCCTTTTCAAATGTGTACCGTAGAGCTCTTTTTCCTATGGGCGATACCTTTTATCAAGAAGGAGAGAATCAAGAAAGGAATGATCGCTTACACGATCTTCGGCTTGATGGCGGCGATATTCTATTATGTAAAACCAACAACAATCCTCACATCAGAGTACATATTCCTCAGCCTCCAGGCAATGGTTTGGCACGATCTGGTGATTATGGTCGGAGTCTTTTCCATCGTCTACTATAAGATCTATGGAAAAAAAGGAAAGAGCTATATTATCGTTG
>JALFRH010000134.1 GCA_022785155.1 Spirochaetales bacterium | reverse complement strand
CTCGAGTTTCTCTTCAATGGACAAGGATTCAGATAAAGTAGTATTGGAAACAAAGGGTGAAGTGGAGGAACAGGAGAAAAGAAAAGGAATCAATAAAGATAAAAGCAACCAAGGTCTATGTCTTTTCATTCCGCCTCCCTTTTACTTGTACATAGCACATATCCAATATGGGAAAATATTGGATTATCCTTGGATTTTTCTCAATAGGAGAATATAAAAATATCAGGAAAGTCCATCTTCCCCAATAGTTTCGACCAAACAGTTTCTCATTGGTAAAACCAAAGGAAGGTTATCCATGGCATCTTGAAGTATCTTCATGTACATGACACCCTTCTCATCCGATATATAAAAACCATCTGCCAAGAGCCGCCTCATCAATGAAAGCAATTGTTTTTCTACACTTTGAATGCCGTATATTATGAGGACACTTTTATATTCAAAGTGCATTTCTGGATATTCCACAATGACAAAGGGCAATCAATCATTTACATCAAACGAAGTATTATGTTGTAGCAAATGAATTAATTGGTGCCTTTTGTTGCATTTCCATTTTATTTTCACAACATTCAAAAGGCCTCTTCACCTTTTTTTTGCCATCCTCTATATTACTTGAAACAAAATCAAGGATTAGAAAGATAAAATGGCAACATATTACAACGAACCATCCCACACATTCAGTGAATATCTCCTGATACCAGGATATTCAGATGCAACATGCATCCCTTCAAACGTTTCTTTAAAGACACCTCTTGTAAAATACAGAAAGGGAGAGGAAGAGTGTCCTATCACCCTCAATATTCCTCTTGTTTCCGCCATCATGCAGTCTGTTTCAGGTGTAAAAATGGCTGAGGCTTTGGCAAGGGAAGGAGGAATCAGCTTTATCTATGGTTCCCAGTCCATTGAAAGCGAAGCTGATATGGTAAGGGAGGTAAAATCCTTCAAGGCTGGCTTTGTAAAAAGCGACTCCAACATAAAGCCGGGAGATACTCTCCAGGATATTCTTGAACTCAAGGCAAAGACAGGACACTCCACTGTTGCTGTAACGGACGATGGAACAGGTAACGGCAAGCTGCTGGGTATCGTAGGAAGCAGGGACTACAGAGTATCAAGAATGGATCCTTCAACTCCTGTGTCCTCCTTTATGACACCCTTGGAAAACCTCGTATACGCCAAGTGGCCTGTAACACTTAAGACAGCCAACGACATCATCTGGGACAATAAGCTCAACGCCCTGCCAATTGTAAATGATGAGGGAAAGCTGATGTATTTTGTCTTCAGAAAGGACTACGATACCCACAAGGAAAACCCTCTTGAAGTATTGGATACCCAAAAAAGATACCTGGTAGGAGCAGGAATCAACACCCGTGACTACGAGGAAAGGGTTCCAGCCCTTATAGAAGCAGGGGTGGATGTACTCTGCATCGACTCTTCCGAGGGTTTTACGGAGTGGCAGAAAAGGACCCTTTCCTGGATCAGGGAAAAATACGGGGATAAGGTAAAGGTTGGAGCTGGAAACGTAGTCGATAAAGCAGGCTTCAGGTTCCTTGCTTCCTGCGGTGCAGACTTTGTAAAGGTGGGAATCGGCGGAGGCTCCATCTGTATCACCCGTGAAACCAAGGGAATAGGAAGAGGACAGGCTACGGCCCTTATTGAAGTCGCTGAAGAGCGTGACGCCTACTATAAGGAAACAGGCATCTATGTCCCTATCTGCTCGGACGGAGGCCTTGTATATGACTATCATATGGCCTTGGCTCTTGCCATGGGGGCAGACTTTCTTATGCTTGGCAGGTACTTTGCCAGATTCGACGAATCCCCTACAGAGAAGATAAACCTCAATGGAAACTACGTCAAAGAGTATTGGGGTGAAGGCAGTGCCAGGGCAAGGAACTGGATGAGATATGATCTTGGAGGAGACAAAAAGCTAAGCTTCGTTGAAGGCGTAGACTCATACGTACCTTATGCCGGTTCTTTGAGGGACAACGTAAGAATGAGTATGAGTAAGGTCAAATCCACCATGTGCAACTGTGGTGCCATCACCATTCCTGATTTCCAGAACAAGGCGGTGCTTACCTTGGTGAGTGCAACAAGTATCACTGAAGGCGGCGCCCACGACGTTATTCTCAAAGACAACAAATACGAAATCAAATGACAATTGATACCTCTCTCCCCCATTTGTAATATAATGGAGGAGAGGGAGGCAAAAACATGAACCTATCACAATACTTCTCGACAAAGAAATATCCAGGAAGAGTAATCCTGTCCGGTTTCTCAAAGGACGGAGAGAGAGTAACTGCTTATGCAATAATGGGCAGAAGCGAGAACAGCAGAAACAGGGTCTTCAGACTCAAGGACGGCGTTCTTGAAACCAAGGCCTACGATGAGTCAAAGGTGAAGGATCCATCCCTCATTATATATAAAGCGAAAGTTGAAATAGATGGAAAGATTATTCTTACCAACGGAGATCAGACAGACACCATCTTGTCTTGCCTTAAGGAAGGAAAGACCTTTGAAGACGCCTTGATGATGAGGACCTATGAGCCTGACGCTCCAAACTTCACTCCAAGAATCTCCCTATTAATGGAAGACAAGAGTTATTCTCTATCCATAATAAAGCATGGTGAAGATGATAAAACCGAGAGGCTAATATGGAAATATGAAGCCTTCAACGGCGTGGCACATACCATCCACACCTATGACGAAGGAGGGGATCCTCTTCCTTCCTTCTCCTCCTCTCCTGTTCCACTCTATCTTCCAGATACCTTCGAGGAGTTCAAAGAGACTCTTTGGCAAAGCCTTGACGAAGACAACAGGATATCCCTATATGTCTCTTGGGGAGACAAAGAAGAGGTGATCAACGCCAGGGAAGGCGGCGGAAGAGAGAGTATAGAACTGAAATACGGCCTTAACCCAAACCAGAAACCAGCCTCCATTTCAATAAAGGGAACTCTTCCTGTAAAAGTCCTTAACGGAAGAGCGGGGTACATCAACTTCCTTGATGCCCTCAATGCATGGCAGTTGGTGAAAGAGCTGAAAGAAGCCACATCCATGCCTTCTGCAGCCTCCTTCAAGCATGTATCCCCTGCAGGAGCAGCCATCGGCATTCCTTTGACAGAGGAAGAGAGGAATATGTACTTCATTTCTCCGAAGACAAAGCTTTCTCCTCTTGCCACAGCTTATGTAAGGGCAAGGGGTGCAGATAGAATGAGTTCCTTTGGCGACTTTATCGCCCTCTCAGACCAATGCGATGCAGAAACAGCAAAGATTATCTCAAGGGAAGTGTCTGACGGAGTCATCGCCCCGGGATACTCGGAAAAGGCCATGGAGATCCTCAAAGCAAAAAAGAACGGGGCATACACCATCATACAGATCGATGAAAGCTATATTCCTCCAAAAGAAGAAATAAGGACAGTATATGGTATAGAGTTCAAGGAAGCCCACAATGACTTCAAGGTGACGGATGAGACTTTCAGCGAGATTCCGTCCCTGTCAAAGGACTTTCCAGAAGATGCGAGACTGGATATGACAGTCGCCCTCATCGCCCTAAAGTATACACAATCCAACTCAGTTATATATGCAAAACATGGACAGACCATCGGTGTCGGAGCAGGACAGCAATCACGAATACACTGTACCCGCCTGGCAGGAGAAAAAGCAGACAAATGGTGGCTGAGACACCACCCATATGTGCTTTCCCTGCCTTTCAGAGACGGTGTCACCCGTAATGACAAAGACAATATAATTGAGCAGTTTTTATCTGATGACCCTGAAATAGATGTAGTATCTTCTTGGAATGATTATTTCATCTCCCCAATAAAGAAACTTACAAAGGAAGAAAAGCTTTCTTGGCTCAAGTCCAACTCTGGAGTCTCCCTTGCCTCCGATGCCTTCTTCCCTTTCAGGGACAACATCGATAGGGCTGCAAAAAGCGGAGTCAAATATATTACTGAACCGGGAGGCAGTGTAAGGGACGACAACGTCATAAAAGCTGCAGACGACCATAACATCACTCTCTTCTTCACACACGCCCGTCTCTTCCACCACTGATCATGACAGAACTACAAAGAAACCTTCTTCACAGATTCATGAAATACTCATCCATTCCCTCCCAAAGCAAGGAGGGAGTGGCTTCTGTACCCTCCACTCCAGGCCAATTGCTTCTGGCCCAGATGTTGAAAAAGGAGCTGGAGGAAATGGAAATGGAGGATATTTCCCTTTCAGAAAACGGTGTCCTCATAGCCCACCGCAAAGGAAACTACACCTCCCCTACCATAGGTTGGATCTCTCATTTGGATACAGCGGATATCGCCCTCTCCCCTATTGTCCATCCGATTTTGGTCGAGGCATATGACGGAAGGGAAATAATACAGGAAGAAGGAAGGCACATAACCCTCCATACAAACCCAGAACTGAAAAAACACATAGGAAAGGACATATTATTCTCTGATGGAAGAAGCGTCCTCGGAGCAGACAATAAGGCTGCAATAGCCATTATTATGGAGGCTCTGTCTATCCTGAGCAAAAACAAAGACATTCCCCATGGAGATATATATGTGGCCTTTACTCCTGACGAAGAGGTTGGGTTGAAGGGGGCAAAGGCCATGGATCTCTTCCTTTTCCCTGTTGACTGGGGCTACACCATAGACTGCCAGGAAAAGGGGGAAGTGGTTTGGGAGACCTTCAATGCAGGAAAAGTAAGTATCAAAATCCAAGGTGTTTCTGCCCACCCTATGTCCAGTAAGGGAGTGCTTGTAAACCCCATACTTCTCGCCCACTCCATCATCTCTCTCCTACCTGAGAAGGAAAGGCCTGAAAACACAGAGGGAAAAGAGGGCTTTATTTGGGTGAAGGGAATAAAGGGAGACAGCAGCAAGGCCGAGCTTTCCCTTCTTATAAGGGACCACGACAAAAGGAAATACGAGGAAAAGAAGAGTATCATAATAAAAGCCATAGAAGAGACATTGGAAAGAAATCCCCGTGGAAAGATTGAATATGAGATTGAAGATACCTACTCCAACCTTATAGAGTCCATGGATCGGAACAACAGAATCGCTGTAGATAACCTTAGAGCTGCATTGAAAGCCAATGGAATAGAGGAAAAGATTCTTGCCATGAGAGGAGGAACAGACGGTTCCTTCATCTCCACTAAAGGAATATTCGTCCCCAACTACTTTACAGGTGCATCCAACTTTCACTCCACATCCGAGTTCTGGCCTCTTGAGGACGGAGAAGCATCACTATTTGTCACCCTGAATCTTATGACTGGTGGAAGATACAACAAGCCTTTTGATAGCTAATAACTATCAGACTATATTAGATGACGTTTTGCTGATGTGCGATAAAGAAGTAATAGAAGTGTAAAAAATTTTGCCGTTCCTATCCGGCACTTGGCCATTGTGTCG
>JALFRH010000181.1 GCA_022785155.1 Spirochaetales bacterium | reverse complement strand
TCCCCTAACAGAAACTTGGTGAGAAAGACACAGTGCAACGCCGGCTGGGACTGGGGTCCCTGCATCATGAGTATCGGTATCCACTGCCCTGTCCTACTATTGGAGAGAGGCTCATCCCTCTTCGAGGGCTTTGCAGCCATTCCCCGCCTGAAGGGTAATCAATGGGAAGTGGAGTTTGAACTGTGGATTGAAGCGAAGGAAGAAAGAAGCGTCATGGCTGAAGCAAGTATCGCAGGATACTCCACTTCCTCGTCCATAATGCTGGAAAAAGGCACAAAGAAATACTCTCTATTCCTCACCATCGAGGAGAATGAAATAGAAAGATGGTGGCCAAACGGATGCGGAGACCAGAAACTCTACAAAGCCAAGGTGACTCTGGAAGGTGATACAAAAGAGAGAAACATAGGCTTCAGGACTCTGAAGGTGAAGAACGAGCCCACCATGGGAGGAAAAGAACTCACCATCTCTGTCAACGGCAGGGATATTTTCTCCAAGGGCGCCAACTGGATTCCTCTTGATGCCATTCCTTCCAGAATGACAAGGGAAAGATATGACAAAATACTCCAGGACGCAGTGGACGCCAACATGAATATGCTCCGTATCTGGGGCGGCGGATGGTATGAGAGGGAAGAATTCTACGAGCTCTGTGACCAGAAAGGCCTTTTGTTGTTCCACGATATGATGTTCGCCTGCTCAACTTATCCAGCGACGGATTGGTTTCTCAAAAGCGTAGAAAAGGAACTGAGAGACCAGATCAGAAGACTCAAGTCCCATCCTTCCATTGCCCTATGGTGTGGCAACAACGAAGATCTTGGGGCCCTTACATGGTATGAAGAGAGTATAAACAACAGGGAAAGATACCTAAAAGACTACGAAAAACTCAACGATGAGACTGTGGGTAGAGTTGTAATGGAAGAAGACAAGGACAGAATCTTCTGGCCTTCTTCTCCATGTGCAGGCCCTGGGGACTACAGCGACAACTGGCATAGCGACGGCAAGGGCGATATGCACTTCTGGTCCGTATGGCACGAGGGAAAGGATTTTGATTACTACCATACGGTAAAGCCAAGATTCTGCTCTGAGTTCGGTTATCAATCATTCTCTTCCCTGCAGGTGGTGAACACCTTCTGCCCCCACGACCAGTTTGACCTCACCTCCCCTGTAATGCTCCATCATCAGAAAAACGATAGAGGTAACCAGATAATGATGGAGCAGTTTACACGCTCCTTCAAATACCCTTCGTCCTTTGAATCCAGCCTATACCTTTCCCAGGTCCAACAGGCTCTGGCCATAGAGACTGCAGTAACCTACTGGCGTTCTTTGATGCCATATTGTATGGGCACCCTCATATGGCAGCTTAACGACGTATGGCCTGTGGCTTCCTGGTCCAGCATCGAGTACAACGGCAGATGGAAGGCTCTCCACTATGCAATAAAGCACTTCTATGCCCAGGTAGCACCTCTATTATATATAGATAAGGGCAGAGTCTTTATTAAGGTGGCCAACGACACATTGGAGAGAAAGGACGTTATGGTAAGGGTAAGGGTCATGGACTATGAGGGAAATGTAATTGAAGAGAGAAACCACTCCGTTTCCATAGATTCCATGACTGTTGTGGACGTTGAGGACCTCTATAAGTCTGCATACAACAGAGATGATGCCTTTGTGGTTGTGGAGACAAAGTGTGAAGGCGTAACTGAAGAAAGAAGCATCATGATGGAAAGAGTCAAAAACTCAGATATCAAGAAAAGCTGGATAGCTTTCAAAAATGTTGAAAAGAACAGCGACGGCTCCTTCTCCATTACTCTGGAGACAAAGCATCCGGCTTTCTATGTGGTAGTTGAAAGCGGCAACATCGACGGCAGATTCTCAGATAACTTCATCACTCTTCTTCCTAATGAGGACAAAACCATCATCTTTACACCAAAGGGCGATGTGGAGGAAGAAATACTTAAAGAAGAACTCACTGTCATGGATATATCGAGAATATAAAGAACTTTGGAATTGTAACAGAAACGGGAGCGGCCGGCTACTTGAGGGTGCTCCCTCAAAGATAATACAAATTAATCGCCGTCTTGGAACTTGTAGGTTCCAGTGGCGATTTTTTCTATATCGATTGCTGAGATCACCAAGGCGATGATCAATAATGAAAGCCCACAGAATCCATCTACGGGCTTTTCTTTTTTGGCGATAGGTCTCTATTGAAAATATCGGGTTATTTCTCCATTCTCTTCTTTACTCCCATTTACCAGGGTTACAGAGTATATCTTTTCTCCAGGAGATAAGGCCCAACACATCCTTTCTATCCTTCATTTCCCCCCAATCTTTTCTCTCTTCACCAAGCCAAAGGTTTTCAGCAAGAATATAGGCACGAGGGAAGACCATCATTTCCATTTCCCTTCCACTATGGAGTCTTTCACCCCATAGACAGCACTGGGCTCCTAACACAAGCTTTCTCTTTTCTTCGTCCAGTTCTTTCATTGAGATATCTAGGTCATAGGAAGCCTTTGGCACTGAGAGGCTCAGGTTACCCAGTTCCCATGGTTCCGTGGAGGGGAAGCGGTCTAGATAGCAGCCACCGTTTTCAGGACAGAGAACAACGTTGTGGCCACGACTGGAGGCTATACGGGCTCCACCAAGCCCCCTCCAGCTCATAACGACTACATCTTTGTCGATTTCCGGTGAATCCACCACCTCATCCCAGCCAATGGCCCTCTTTCCGTTTCTCTTAACTATCCCGCTTACCTTGGTTGTAAACCAACCTTGAAGCTCAGAGGTGTTCTTCAGGCCGTTTTCCTCCATTATCCTTCTGCAGCCTTCATGGGTCTCCCACTGTACATGAGGACACTCATCGCCTCCGATATGGATGAAAGGCCCATGGAAAATGGACGCCAGTTCCTTTATTGCGGCTTCAAGGAAAACCCAAAGCTCAGGGGAAGACGGATTCATTACATTCTCAAATACACCCCAGTTGTTCTGCACGTCTATTTTGTTTCCTGTGCAGCCAAACTCAGGATATGCTGCAAGCAAAGCCTCTGCATGGCCCGGGGTCTCGATTTCAGGAATAACTGTTATTCCTCTTTCTTCTGCGTATTTATTCACCGCCTCCAAGTCTTCCCTAGAATAGAAGCCCTGGTGTATATGATTACGTGAATCATTGTCATATATATATCTCTTGGATGAGATTTCTTCCAATTTATCATAGTTAGGGACAGGGAATCTCCAGCCCTGGTCATCTGTAAGATGCCAATGGAAATAGTTGTAGCCCACAAGGCTCATGGTATCTATGATTCTCAAGAGTTCTTCTCTTGGAATAAAGTGGCGGACACAGTCCAAATGGAATCCTCTATATTTATATTGAGGAGAATAGAAGGTGAAGGAGCATACAGGTACAAAGCCATCAAAAATAAGGGACAGCTGCTTTATATAACCTTCAGCCAAGGATAGTTCATCCTCTCCTTTTCCTGTAATGACTATTTTGTCTGTTGATATAGTCACTCTGTTTTCATCAGCAATGGCTTTTTCACAGCTGATGGGATAGCTGACGAGTGTATCGTATTTTACGTTTTCAGATTCAATTCTAGGTGTAAGAAGACAATCTATAGTTTTCATATTATTCCTTATATAGGGTCAAAAGGGCGGATCAAAGACCCGCCCTATATTACTCTTTTTCAGAAGATTAGTTCTTCCAAGCATTCCATGCGTCGTTGACTGTCTTAGCAGCTGTCTTGACGTCTGTCTTTCCAAGACCGATTTCAGCAAGAACAGTGTTGATGACTTCGTAGACTGCTGGATCGAGGACACCGTCGATAACAGGTGTAGCAACCTGGATTCTTCCATACCAGTCAGATCTCTTAGCAACAAGTGGCTCGAGTCCGTTTTCTTCACAAACCTTAGCAACGTCGATTGTTGTGAGGGATGGGAATGCAGCACCAGTTGTGAGTCTGTAAGTCTGTACATACTCGCCTTCGAGGAACTTGATGAGTTCCCATGCAGCAGCTTCTTCTGCACTTCCTGCAGGAATGTCAGCAGACATAGCCCAACCTGTTCCTACTACAACTGAGTTAGATTCGTGGACAACTTCGCCTTCAACAGCTGGGAAGTTCATGAGCTCGATATCTGTTTCCTGAGCTTCAGGAGAGAAGAGAGCCTGACCTGTTGTGATATCTGTCTGGAAAGATCCACATGCCCAGTCGCCGTCGATATAGAAAGCAGCCTTTCCGTTAGCAAAGTCACCGCGGCCACTGCCGTAACCGATAGAGAGAGTATTGCGGTTGATGATTCCATCCTTGTAGAGGTTGTCAAGTACTGTGAGAGCGTTGATGAACCATTCATCTTCGAAATCGATCTCACCAGCAGCAAGTCTGTCATACCAGTCAGCTCCGCCGAATCTACCAGCAAGGAGAGAGAAGAGACAAGACTGCATTACCCAACCATCTTTACAGTCCATCTGGATAACTTCGATTCCCTTGGCATTGAGAACTGGAACCATTGCCTTAAGATCAGCATATGTCTTAGGAACTTCAAGTCCGTTTTCTCTGAGAACCTTAGTATTGACGAACATCATAGATGTAGCTGTGATACCGTTTGGAAGTTCACCAAGGAAACCACCGATCTGAGGAGCTGTTGTTGTAGGAGCATAGTCGTCAAAGATTCCATCAGCCTTCAAGAATGGTGTGAGGTCCTTGATCAGTCCTTCGTTGTGGAGAGTAGCAGATCTTCCGCTTGGCCAGCAGTAGAGAACGTCTGGGAGATTTCCCTGTGCTGCATATGATTCCACCTTCATGTGGAATGGTTCGTTGAAGAGGTCTTCTCTGATAACTTCAATTTCTGGGTGAAGTCTGGAGAATTCGTTCCATACCATCTCAACTTCGTTTGCGCTGTTTGGCTCTGACATATCGATATAGTTCAGAACCCTGATTGTTGTCTTTCCGCTGGAAGCAGCTTCTGTACCGCCCTGAGCGAAAACCATGGATGTAACCATAGCCAATACGAGGAGAACAACTGTAAGTTTTTTCATCAAATTTTCCTCCTTTTGATGATTTCAGGTAAACCCTACCTTTTTCTAATTTAACATAATCCTGCGGAAAACCGCCTGATTCCCATTAACCCTTGACTGCACCTGCAGCCACACCCTTTGTTATTTCCTTTCTGAAAACCAGATAGAAGATAAGCATTGGCAACAAGCCTATTACCAGTGAAGCGAAGAGCTTTCCATAGTCTGTGGAGAGAGCTCCAGCAAAGGACTGGATTCCTACAGGGAGAGACTTGTTCTTTGTAGAGGAAGTGAGCATGTTGATAAGCATGAACTCATTCCATGTTCCGCTGATGGTAAGGATTGCAAGAGTAGTTGCAACCGGCTTAGCCATTGGAACGATGATGGATCCAAAGATCCTGAAATACTTTGCACCGTCGATTCTTGCCGACTCTACAAGAGCATCAGGTACACTCTTGATATACTCGGTACATAGATATACACCCATCGGGAGTCCTATTCCTATGTAAGGTATCAAGACACCCAGCTTGGTATCATAGAGCCCGAACTGGTTGATCATGACAAAGAGCGGAATCATGATGGACTGAAGTGTCATGAGAATACCGATGACATAGGAGCCATAGAGCAGCTTTGTGCTCTTCATCCTGATCTTTGCAAAGGCGAAGCCGCTCATGAGACCGAATATAAGGACGAATATTACTGTAACGGAGGTATATATGACGCTGTTGATGATATATGTACCGAAGTTACCTCTTACCCATGAGTCCCTATAGTTCTGCCAGAAGAAGGTCTTGGGAAGACCAAGTCTATTGGTCTGATAGTCCTGGCTGGTCTTAAATGAACTCATTATAAGCCAAGCCAACGGGGCGATGGCCATTATGGCGAAGAAGATGAGGACTACATAAGTAAGTACCATACCTATCTTTCTGCCAACTGATGTATTGTCTTTGATATGGCTGCTCATTCCTTACCTCCAAACTTCTTTTCCACCATCTTCGTGACACCGATGAGGGAGAACGAAATAATACACATGACAACAGATACTGCATTGGCAAGAGGATAGTTCGGCGCCCCCTTGAATGCCTTGTCATACATGAATATGGAAAGGACGTAGGTCTGCTTTGCAGGTCCTCCACCTGTCATGACGTATATCAGATCGAAGCTCTTCAAGGATCCTGAGATGGCCAGGATACAAGATGTTACGATTACACCGCTGAGAGCAGGAAGGATGATATATCTCAATGCCTGGAACTCTGTAGCGCCATCGATTTTGGCGGCTTCGATGATGGATGTATCAATCTTCTGCATATTTGCAAGGAAGATGATGAGATACGTACCTGTATACATCCAGAGTATTACAAAGAGTACCGGAACAATAGGATGCTCGCTGTTTCCAGCCACATAACTGGGATTGAATATCCTTATGATATCCGGCAGAGCGCCGTTGGGGCTCATGATGGCATCCCAAAGCTTACCTATGACGACAGTGGAGATGACGCATGGAAGATAGATTACTGTCTGGAAGAAATCCTTTCCTTTGATCATTCCTCTGAAAATAAGGTATGCCATAAAGAAGCCCAGTGGAATCTGTCCGAATACAGAAATGAATGTAATCCACAAGTTGTTCTTCAAAGCAAGCCAGAAATAGCTGTCCTTGAACATTTCTGCGTAGTATTTGAAGCCGATGATGTCTATGTCCCTCTTCTTAGGTCCGAACAATGGTCCACCCTTATAGTTCGTCACACTGAGATAGAGCCCGAAAATAGTCGGGAAAGCCATGACAAAGACGTAAATCAAGAAGCCAGGGAGAATCAGGGACCAGTAGGCCAACTTTTCCTCTCTCCTTCTGTTAAGACTCCTTATGGGAGCCACCTCCTTTTTTCCTTTCTCCATATTTCCTATCCTCTTTTTGTTTTCACCTTATTTTGTATGTGTCCCTCTGATCCTGTAACAGCTCGACTATTTCACTCCAACTCTGCCTCTCCGAGTAATCCTCCTCCAAAGCAGGAACAGAATAGAGCTGATTCAGATACATCAGGGCCGCTCCCTTTGCCGAAACCGATTCATCGTTGGTCTCGAAGATCAAGGAACAACCGATTTTTTCCAGGATACCCAAAAAAGACGGAATCCTCTCTTCCAACATCTTTCTGGTCCATGCTTCATCGGAAAGCGGATTGCCGTGAAGAATCACAGTATCGAAATCCATGATTGCAAAGAATGGCACCAAGGACTGGAATGTATCCACAAGCCAATCTGCAAGAGCCTCTTTGTCATCTATGGTTCTCTTCAATAGATCAGTATCAAGTCCAGACTGGTTTGGATTTCCCCTTTTCCATGAAAGCGAGCAGAACTCACCTGCACTGTTATGGGAACCGTGGTAGACCTTACCGTCAATAATGACACCGAAACCTGCGCCGATTCCTATTACAGAGTCGTTTCTCTTGGATTCTTCATGGAAATCTGCGACTACTGAGACTGCGTTTGACTTGAAATCAAAGCCCAGAGTCCAGTGTAGATCCAGCCATGCGGCGCAGTTGGCATCGTTTTCAATGAATATGGGGTAATCATATCTTGCCTTCAGAAAATCCTTTAGTCGGTAGTTTCTGATGGCAAAAGGATAGGAGTGGATGATCACACCATTTGGAGCATCTATCTGTCCAGGAATGGAAAATGCCATGGCAAGAATAGGAATCTGAATACCTTTATGGGCATTCAACGCCTCATCCACCACGGAACAGATGAAAGATTCAAAGGAGAGTTGTCTTTTTGAACCTTTGACCTCCCACAGAATGGAGCCATCTGCGCTCATGATCACACTGCGATAGTGGGATGGCTGAAGGTCAAAGCCAAAAACACAGGCAAAATCTTTTGCAATGGACAACTCAATAGGCTTTCTGCCACCAAGGGATGTGGCGTCTTTACGCTCCCCCTCGTGAACAAGGCCGACTTCCATAAGATAGGATATTATGTTGCTGACCGTGGATTTATTGAGTTGCAGTTGTCTGGATATGTCGACCCGGGACAGCCCTTCCTGGCGCCAGATAAGCTGTGCGATCAAGGAAGTATTTGCATTTCTTTGAAATACATTGTTGCTGGCCGGCATAGACTCTAAACACTCCTAGTTAGTTTTTTCATTGAACAAACTATTCTTACCATTGGTTTCAGAGTCTGTCAACAAACTTTTTCATCCAATCCCTTTCCTTGGTTTCAAAAGTGTCCTTAGGCCGTTTTGATAATTTTTTGAAATTTAATTTGACAATTCTTGAAAAGTACGTATCAAAAAGGGGCGATGAAAACCGCCCCTGAAATAGTGAGATGACAACTTACTCGTTGACGTATCTATGGAGAGTCTCTCTTACAGCACCCTTACCCTTTACAAGTGAAGCAAAGGCCTCAAGGACTCTGTCCTTAAGAGGAGATGTATAGAGGTTGAATCCAAAGATGGCTTCGTTTTCCATTAATGGCTTCAAGACTTCATCAAATGGTCCCTTGTCACCAAGAGAGATACCCTCCACCACCTTCATGCTGGACTCAAGAAGTGGATCCGGGCTTGGCTGGAACTTTTCGCCGTTGTCATCAAGAGCCATGAGATATCTCATCCAGGAAGCCAGGACAAGAGGCATGCACTTCAGGTCTGAAAGGGAGAGAGTATCGGAAGCCATATAGTTCTTGATGTTCTCACCGAATCTTATAGCCAGCTTCTGGCTTGTATCCGTTGCGATTCTCTGAGGTGTGTCAGGCATGAAGGGGTTTGCAAGTCTCTTCTCCACTACGTCGTCGATAAATGACTTTGGAGCAATGATTCCTGGGTCTACGACTACAGGCATACCCTCCACATAACCCAGTCTCTTAATGTATTTGACGATATCTTCGTCCTTCATTTCGTCGCTGATCTTTTTATAACCAAGGAGGCATCCCATAATGGACATGGCGGTGTGGAGAGGATTGAGGCAGGTACAGACCTTCATCTTCTCCACCTTGTTTACAGTATCCCTGTCGGTCATATAGATGCCGCTTTCTTCAAGTCTAGGTCTGCCGTTAGGGAAGGAGTCTTCAATAACAAGGTACTCGCACTCTTCAGAGTTTACAAACGGAGCGATCCATGTGTTCTTTCCTGTAACCACAACTTCAGTATCCTCGAAACCAAGGGATGAGAGCATCTTTGCAACGCCTCCGTCTGGTCTAGGAGTGATCTTATCGATCATAGACCAAGGGAAGGATACCTTTTCAGGGTTGGAGAGATACTCGATGAAACCATCGTCTACAAACCCAAGCTTCTTCCAAGCGTCTGCAACTTCCATTACACCCTTCTGGAGTTTCTCTCCGTTATGGGAACAGTTGTCCATGGAAACGAAGGCAAACGGGAAGGCACCGGCCTTGAATCTTTCAAGGGCCAGGGCTGTGACCATACAGATTACCGTAGAACATTTCTCCGGTCCCTTTGGAATATCATCCTGAACATACTTAGGTGCCGTGGCATATCCTTTTTCCGTAATGGTAAAGGAAACCATCTGGAGCTTTGGATTTCTGAATGCCTTCTTCAAACCCTCGTAGTCTTCAGGAAATGCCGGTGAGCACTTCAGGGCCTTTGCAACGGATGCAACAACCTGGTTTTTAATGGAAGCGTCACTTTTCAGAGTAACCGAAAGGGTAAGGTTGTCATGAGGATTATAGATTTTGTCTACAATCTCGAAATCGAAGCTTTCAGCTACAATTATTCCTGTATCGCTTAAGCCCTTTTCAATGAGAGCCTGCATACGTGCAGCAGGAAAGCATCTGAATATGTTGCCTGCTCCGAAGTGGATCCAAGTGCAGCCTTCCTCTGTAGCCCTCCTCATTTTCTCTATATCGAAGGAAGGAAGAATAATTCCCTTTTCCTCCCATTCTTTTCTGTTCTTTAATCCTTCAAGATTCAGTTTCATTGCCGATCCTCCACCTTCTTCTTTGTCACCAACAAGGGTACCACACTAAAATATTAGATGCAACAATTCTTTTCTACAATACAAAAAGAGTCTCATTGACTAATATTTCAGAAATTTTTTACGACCAATCTCAACTCTTATTATATAATCATAATATGGAAAGAGGAAACGTATTTGATGAATTGAGAAAAGAGATTCTCGATTTGACGCTTAAACCAGGGACAGAGCTGAACCTTAATCAGCTCTCCACTATTTTTGGAGTAAGCCGTTCTCCTGTGAGGGATGCAGTAAAAGAATTGGCCGGGGAACATTTGATAGACATTTATCCTCAAAGAGGAACATATGTCAGCAGGATCAACCTGAGAATGGCTGACGATGAGAGATTCATCCGTCTTAACCTTGAGCTCGGCTCCATTCCGGATTTCATCGAGAATGTAAATGACGATTTGGTCTCGGAGATGGAGGATCTGATAGAGAAACAGGAAAAGGCCTTCGCCTTAAGGGACACTTCCCTTCTGTTGAAACTTGACGACCAGTTCCATTCCATTATTTTCCGTGGAGCAGAGAGGGAAGGAGTCTTCGACTTCATCCTCACCCGTAACGGCAACTATCACAGAATGCGCCTCATTTCATTTATGTTCGACGCCATAAGCGAGGATGTAATAAGACAACATAAGCTTATTCTTGAGACAATAAAGGAGAAGGACACGGAAAGGCTTCTTTCCCTGGACAAGGCCCATATGTCGAAATTGAAAAAAGAAATCGTTTCCTTCAGGGAGACGATGCCCCAATACTTTCTGGATAAGTGAAAATTTATTCCAAATACACTTTTGACTTTTCCCCTCTCTGATGTAATCTAAAGACAGAAGAGAGGTTTTTCTATGAAAAAAGTATTATTTGTGGCTTCAGAATGTGTCCCATTCGTCAAAACCGGAGGATTGGCTGATGTTGTGGGAAGCCTGCCGAAGAATCTAGATAAAAACAAGTTCGATACCAGAGTAATCCTTCCCCAATACCAGTGCATGAAGGAAAAATATAAGGAAAGACTGAAGAGTGTCTGCTATTTCCAGATGGACAATAGGATCTATGTGGGTATCAACACCCTGGTCGAAGACGGCATCACATACTACTTTGTAGACAACAACCAGTATTTCAGCGGTTCAAAGCCATACTTCGATCTATTCTCCGATCTTGAAAGATTCGCTTATTTCTCAAAGGCAGTCCTTTCAGCCCTACCCCTCATAGGCTTCAGACCGGATATCATCCACGCCCATGACTGGCAGGCCGCCCTTGTTCCTGTTTATCTAAACACCGTTTTCCAGGGAGACCCCTTCTTCCAAGGCATCAGAACGATTATGACCATCCATAATATCCGCTTCCAGGGCTGTTGGAACGTAGGCCACCTAAGATGGGTTACAGGTCTTCCTTCAGAGTGTTTCCAGCCAGGAAAGCTTGTCTCCCCTTACCAGGACACTTCCCTTCCATGGGATGAATGGAATGCAACAATGCTCAGAGGTGGCATAGTGTACTCAGATTGGGTTACAACTGTAAGTGAAAGCTATGCATATGAGATCCAGACTCCAGCCTTCAGCGATGGTCTGGACGATATCTTGAAGTGGAGAAGAGAGAGGCTCATGGGCATCGTGAATGGTATCGACTGCCAAGTCTGGAATCCTAAGACAGACCAGTTCATAGCCAAGAACTACGATGTAAGAAACTTCTGGAACAGCAAGAAGGAAAACAAGCTGGAACTGCAGAAAAGATTCAATCTGCCCCAAAACGGAGATATCTTCACCCTTGCCATCGTCTCCCGTCTCACAGACCAGAAGGGGTTGGACCTTGTGGATGGCATCATGGATGAACTGGCAAGAAGAAATATCAACCTCATTGTACTTGGCAGCGGTGACCAGAGATACGAGAATATGTTCCGTTACTTCAGCAGTAAGTATCCAAATAAGATTTCTGCAAAAATCGGATATGATGAAGAGTTGTCCCATCTTATATATGCCGGCTGCGATGCATTCCTGGTTCCATCGGCCTTCGAGCCCTGCGGCCTGACACAGCTCATCGCCCTCAGATACGGCTCGCTGCCTATTGTCCATGAAATCGGAGGTCTTAAAGATACTGTAAAGCCATACAACCAATATGAAGGCACAGGCACCGGCTTCTCCTTCCAGGGATATTCTTCTTCCGAGCTTCTCGATAGGATCAACCATGCAGAGTGGCTCTACAGGGAAAACACAAATGAATGGAAGGCAATGGCCAAGAGAGCCATGAAAGAAGACTGGTCCTGGACCAATTCTTCAAAGAAATATGAAGGACTTTATGATTCTCTCTGATAAAAGGGGCTCCGGCCCCTTTTATCATAAGGGTCACAATGTCCAAAAAGTAATAAAACCTAAATGATTTTGTTATACTTTCGTTGCACTTCTGATTCTAGAATTGCCACATAAGGAAGTTGATGGATGACTATTGAAGAATGCTACTCTATTATGGGTGGAGATTGGGATGGAATAAAAAGAAGACTAGGCAATGACGCCCTCATTGCAAAGCTCTCCCTGAAGTTTTTATCTGCCAAGGAGTATTCCGAGATAGGAGATGCCATAAACAATAGGGATTGGGAGAAGGCCTTTCTCAATGCCCACACCCTCAAAGGCGTAGCTTTGAACCTGGGATACAATGAACTGGCCAAGGCGGCCAGCGCCCTTACAGAGCTCCTCAGGCCCAGGAAACTAGATAACCCTAGAGAGGCTGAGAGACTATATCTTTCCATTACCAGCGAGCACAATAAGGTAATAAACGCCATCAACGTATATAAAGAATCAAATCTTTAAAAGATTACACCTTCCCAAAACATATAAAGGGAAATAATATGAAATCAATGACTATAGTTGCCGTTGATGATGAAGAAATTTCTTTGATGTGTCTTGAAGCTGTTTTGAGCAGTATGGGTGATGTAGACCAAGTCCTCACGTTCACCAACGCTGAAGATACTATCGAGTACTTCAAAACAGGAAAAGCGGATGCAGCCTTTTTGGATATCCAGTTATATCTATCTGGAGGGACTTTGAATGGCCTTACTTTGGCTGCAAAGATAAAAGAACTATGTCCAGACTGCCATGTGGTCTTTGTCACCGGTTGTCCCGAGTATGCCGTAGATGCCTTCAAGCTTCATGTATCAGGATATATCGTAAAGCCTGTAACAAGGGAGGCTGCAAGGAAGGAATTGGACTATATCATCATGGAAAAAAAGGCTGCAGCCAATGTCAGGAACAATGGTTTTGAAATAAAGGAATCAAAGATCAGAGTCCAGTGTTTCGGAAACTTCGATGTATTCTGGCAGAACAAACCTGTAGTCTTCCAGCTATCAAAGGCAAAGGAGCTCTTTGCATATCTGGTCCATAGAAAGGGAGCCAGCGTATCCATGGCGGAACTTGCGGCTGTCCTCTTTGAAGACAAGGAAGATGGACTCTCGGTGCAAAGCCAAATAAGAAACCTTGTGGCTTCCATGAAAAAGACCTTCATTTCCCTTGGTTGTCCTGATCTTTTCAATAAAAGCAGAGGTTATATTTCCATCAAAACAGATCTAATAGACTGCGACTACTACTCCTTTATGAACGGAGACAGCGATGCCATCAACGAGTACAGTGGTGAATATATGGCCCAGTACTCTTGGGCGGAATTCACAGTGGGGTATCTGGAAGGCGTAGTCAATAGGGAAATCTAGTCGTCTGGATAAAGAAAGATCGGCTCCATTTACTTGATGGACACACATGTTCCTGTTTCGGGGATTCTTTCAATGATACCATTTCCCTAAACTTTTCCATACCGATTCGAAACACCAGAAAACAAAATTATTTAGAGTTCATTTTTCTCTTTCAAAACTTCAAATCCAAAAACAGAAATAATACCAGGGAAACAGAAGAAAAAGATTACGGGGCCTAAGCCCCGCATCTCAGTAGTTATATCCAGCTTCAACAGCCTTCATGTTTGTTTCATACATCTCAGGACGCTTGCTGACGACTTTTCTCAAGGCCTCTTCCATACCGTCCATTCCGATTTCAGGACACTCTTTCAACACCTTTCCCAAGAGAACAATGTTCGCAAGGTTCGGTGTCCCCATATCCTGTGCAATCTTTGTAGAAGGAATATAGAAGACCTTTACGTCATCTCTCACAACTTTCCTCTCGATCAAAGTGGAATCAACAAAGATGACTCCACCCTTCTTCACCGTCTTCTCGTATTTATCAAGGGAAGGAAGGTTCATTACTATCAAAACATCCGGATTGTCGATAATAGGAGAA
>JALFRH010000157.1 GCA_022785155.1 Spirochaetales bacterium | reverse complement strand
CGGACAGGAAGATATGGGACACCTTACTTCCGTAAAGGCAGAAGTTCCAATGGCTGAACTTAGAAGTTACGCCATCGACCTTAAGTCTATGACTCAGGGTTCAGGTTCATTCGAACTTGAATTCGACCACTACGAAACACTTAACGGCAAGCTTGCCGAAGATGTCATCGCAGAAGCTAAGAGAGAAAAAGAAGAAGCTGAAAAGGCTTGATCTTAACTTTAATCATTTTGGGCCGGAAAACCGGCCCTTTTTCTATGAAACATCCTTCAGAATAACAAGCGTTGTCAAAATTTCTTATTATTGACAACAAGCTATTATCGTCAGTTTATTCATGATTGTCTCGGTATACTCTATCCAAGTACGAAACTTTGTCCGTAAAAAAGCATACTTGTCTAATACTTTTTCACTTTTTTGTAATGGTTCTGTAATTATCGATATGGCAAAATTACGTTGTAACATTGGAGAAAAACATGCGAAGGAGTATTAGGATTAAAAACATCACTCTGATAATCATAATGATATTGATGGTTGTCATCACAGTGTTTCCTTCTTGCTCTGCCGATAATTCATCGCTGACTCTTTGTAATGTAAAGCTTGATTATGATAATTCGAGATCTTTCAGTGAATTATCTCTTGATTCTAAGCTTACCAATTCCAATCTTCTTTATATGGCTCAATACTTAGGAAGTGGTTCATCTTATTATGGTGCTAAATCTGACTTTGTTCCATATCCTGAGGAAGGCCTTATTCTTAGCCAAGGATTATGGAAAATTGATTGTAGGTGGATGAATGGAGATATTATAGTTGCAGAAGGAACTACAAGAGAAATCTGGATAAACCTAAACACCACTTCAATTCTTGTTTACCTAGAAGAAAACAAAGGTAAAGGTTCATTCTCTCTTGGTTCCTATAAAGTGAACTGTACTGATCACTCTGTCACTTCTATTAGTTATGATATTTCGTTATGTAAATATAATAATGGTTTATTCGATAGTAACATCATTTTTGCTGACTCAGAAATCGAAATTTCTGCTGACTCAGATATCACACTTGGTACAGAAGAAGGATGTATCTCAACACTCAAACTTAAAAAGGATGATTTGGATTCTGGGGCTTATCTTCTAACAATAAAAGTATTTAATGGTAGCAACAAAACAGATGCTAATTTACTGTTTACAGATGTTCTTGGATTTATGATAAAGGAAGGACATGAAACATCTATTACTGGAGAATGTGAAGTAATAAAAGGTACTACAGGTAAAAATGAATACATTTATTGGGAAGATGATCCATCGATACCGACAGGGAACAAAGTTGAAGTAGGAGGTGGAACAACAACCGGAAGTACGGAAAATAGAAAGGATTTGAATACAGAAATAATTCAAGACAAAACAACCTACATTGTTCACGAAACCACTTCCGGTTCCGGAGCAATGGATCTTGATCATTCCAATGAATCTTCTGGCAACAGAATCTTGACACCTACTGTTGCTGCAGGAAAAACAGAGAATAACTTTGCAATTGATATGAAAGGAACAGATGTTATTGTTTCATCGTCAGAAGCATTGGAGAATACAACGATAATTCAATTAAACAACAATATAACCATGAACTTATTCAATTCTTCTACTGATTCTGCGTCATGGGGAGTTTCCAATTCCTCGTCTTGGCTTAAAACAAGATTAGACTCTAACGTAAAAGTCAATGGAGGAGCTCTTAATGTTATTGGTGCTGGAGATTCACAAAGTGTTTCTAATGGACCAATAGTATTTGTCGGACCCTCAAAAAACGATAGTTCAACAACTTTTTTTCAAAAGCAGGGTGCCATTAACTTTGAAGGGACAGGTGGAAAAGTCATACTTGATGGGGATGTGACAGTGAATGGTCTCATTGGAGTTTCATCGATTGAAGCTGGTTCATCAAACTCAACTCTCACAGCATCCCCTATTAATATTGAACTTAAAATGGTTAATTCAAAAATCACTTCTGAGGCAGCTAAAAAACTTTGGGGATACCAGCAAGAAACTTCGTATGGAATATATCTGAATTGTTCAAACAAAGGAGGCTCAATCGAAATTGTTCTTGATGGTGCGACAATTACAGCAAAAGGTTCAGGCGACAACATTGATGAATCAGGGATAAGAATCGATAACTTTGCTGGAGATATAAATATTACACTTAAGAATAAATCAATAATCTCTTCAGAAGTTGGCAACGGATTATACTTTAATAACTGTAGTGGAATTATAACGATAACAATGGACGATACTGCAAACAGTATAACGGGTGGAACATGCGCATTAAATGTAAATAATAGTTCACCAGTAGTCGTAAATAAGAATGGAACAAAAACAACTTATACATCGTCTCAAAAAAATATTGGCTGAAATATCTCAATTCAGCCAACAGTAAAGATAGACAATAATTGTTACTTCTTTCTAAAGAAAGCCTGACTATAGCAAGTAGTATATTCAGGAGTAATCAATGCAGATACCCCACCCTGCGGGATAAAGCCTGCAGCAAGTATAGTTTCAATGTCTTCCCTTATTGCAGTCTCCACCTCATCCTCTTCTTCATCCAAGAAATCATAGTAGTCATCTTCATCAAGATCGGAGTCTTCCTCGCTTTCTTCTGTATAACCATCGTTTAAATCATAATCATCTTCCAAGACTTCTTCATCATCATCGGAATCCCAGTCTTCATCATCTTCAGGAATAAAGATTCCATCGTTCCATTCGTAGACAATATAGTCTCCCATAGCAGTCTCTGCCTTGGCAGCAAGAAAGATAGTTCTTCCGTTAAGTTCCATTGAGTATGCCATATTCAAATCTCCTTAAGATGGTATATAAATAATATATCCCATTTCGCCATATAGCAAAACGGGATATTCAATTCTTCATTCTCTTTACACTGAAAAATCATTTTTTCCTTTCAAACCATATTTCATTGATTACATAATCCTTGTCCATACCCTTCTGTTCGAACTTTGTCAGAGGACGCCATGTAACAGGAGGAGCAAAAGTATAGAAAGGATTCATCAACAAAGGTTCCCCTTTTACCAATCCCAACACTTCATCTGCATATTCCTGCCAGTCAGTGACCATATAAATATACCCCCCCTTCCTCAGCTTAGTGGCAAGAAGATGCAGGAACTCTGGATTCATTATTCTTCTTTTGTGATGCTTTTTCTTTGGCCAAGGATCAGGAAAGAAAATATGGAAGCCTTCAACACTGTTATCCGGAATCATGTGCTGGAGGACATCTACAGCGTTAAAACGCATGATCCTTACATTATCGATATCGTTCTCACCTAGAGTTTTCAGAAGCTGGACAAAGCCCTTCAGATATACTTCCAAGCCAATATAGTTGAACTCTGGTTTTATAAGGGCCATCTTGGCCGTAGTCTCACCATTGCCAAAGCCTATTTCAACTATAGTAGGATTATTGTTTTGAAACACATCAGAGTATGAAAGCATTTCGTCTTTATAGAAGAGACCATATTTAGGCATGTATTTTATTACATTCTCTTTCTCTTTTTCCTCGAGAATGTTGTTTCTCAGAACATAGCTTTTTATTGTCCTTTCTTTTCCTTCCCGAATCTCGATTCTACCTAGATTCTCCAATATTTCCTTATCTTCCATCAGATTAATCTCCTCAGTGTTTCCAATATAAATAATGCCTTGTCTTTAAGGGACACAGCTTGCGTATCAAGTGTAAGGTGATCCATTCTTCTTGGATCCAGTCTTACTCTTCCTCCGGAAAGAGATACCAAGTGGACAACCTTACTTGGGTTTATTGCCGATACTTGGCTGAACTCCACATCAGCTATTCCCCTTACTTCCTTCAGATGGTAAATCTTAAGCTTTCTGCAGATGATCTTGATCTCTGCAATACAGAAGAGGTTGTCGACTTCCTCCGGTAATGGCCCGAATCTATTCTCAGCTTCAGTCTTAAGGCCTTCAAGCTGCCCTTCTGTAGTTATGGATGCAATCCTCTTATACATCTCAAACTTCTGTGAAGGATCAGTAATATAGGAGTTTGGAATAAAGCCAGTATAATCCAACTCAAGAAGGACATCACGTTCATTGGCCTCTTCTGTATTTGTCAGTCTGTTTATCTCTTCTTCAATAAGCTTGAGATACATATCAAGACCGACAGCCTCCAGGTGTCCCGACTGCTCCCTGCCAAGGATATTTCCGGCTCCTCTTATCTCCATATCCTTCATACTGACCTTGAAGCCTGAGCCGAGTTCCGTATTCTCGCTCAATACCCTCAGTCGCTTTACAGCATCATCATTAAGGGTACCGGTATCAGGATAGAAGAGATAACAGTAGGCTTTCTTGTCACTTCTGCCTACCCTTCCCCTTAACTGATAAAGCTGAGCCAAGCCCAATCTGTCGGCTCTATCTATGATGATGGTGTTTACGTTAGGAATATCGATTCCGTTTTCAATGATTGTCGTTGAAACCAATACCTGCACACCTTCATATATAAAGCGATGCATTATATCTTCAAGCTCTTCAGCAGCCATCTGGCCATGGGCATACTCGATGATGGCGGATGGGATTGCCTTTCTGAGAACCATGGCCACCTCTTCCAGGTCTTCGATTCTATTATGGAGATAGAATACCTGGCCTCCCCTTTTCAGCTCTCTGTTTATTGCCGTTATTACAGTATCAAGGTTGTACTCTTCGATTTCTGTAGTAATAGGAAGTCTTTCTCTTGGAGCTGTAGTCAAAAGAGACATATCCCTTACCTTCAACAGGGACATATAGAGTGTTCTTGGAATAGGAGTGGCAGAGAGGGTAAGACAATCTACATTTGTCTTCATCTGCTTTATCTTCTCTTTGTCCTTTACGCCGAAACGCTGCTCTTCATCAACTATCAAAAGGCCTAGGTCTTTGAATGTTACATTCTTTGACAGAATCTTATGGGTTCCGAAGAGAACATCAATTGTTCCCTCCTTCAAGCCGTTAAGAACGTTTCTCTGTTCCTTTGGTGAAACAAACCTGGTGCTGAGACCTACCTTTACAGGAAAATCACCAAGACGCTTTTTAAAGTTTTCATAGTGCTGCTGGGCAAGAATGACTGTAGGAGCAAGGAAGGCGACCTGCTTGCCAGACATTACAGCCTTGAAGGCGGCTCTGAAAGCTATTTCGGTCTTACCGTAGCCGACGTCTCCACAGACAAGTCTATCCATACACTTGTCGCTTTCCATATCAGCCTTGATCTCTTCTATGCACTTATTCTGATCCGGAGTCTCTGTAAATGGAAATGAGGCCTCGAAGGTCACTTGCCAGTCATTGTCCTTCATGAAAGGAAAGCCATGACGATGCTCACGCTCTGCATAGAGCCTTACCAGTTCCTGGGCAAGCTCTTCCGCACTCTTCCTGGCCTTCTCCTTTTTCTTGGTCCAGCTGGAGGAGCCCATGGAATCCAATTTAGGAGGTTTCCCATCGTTTCCTATATATTTCTGGACAAGGTTAGCCTGTTCAATGGGAACATATAAGACATCACCTTCTCCATAGCGTATTTTTATGTAATCCCTTTCGCTCTTGCTTCCCTTTACCCTGTCTATCTTCTCAAACTGCCCGATACCGTAGTTTACATGGACTACATAGTCTCCTGGCTTCAGGGAAACAAAGGAATCCAAAGGAGAAGAGATCGTCTCCACCACAGCCTTTCTTCTGGACTTCTTTTTTCCAAAGATCTCGTTGTCCAATACAACTGCATACTTGATCTCAGGAATCTGGAACCCCATTGATAGATCTGAGACTGTGAACTCTACATCATAGTCTCTCAGAACATTCTCCAGCCTTTCCTTCTGTATATTGGAAGAAGCGACTATGTTTACGTGCCATCCTTCGTCAAGCATTACCTTCAGTTCATCTTTGAAGAAGGTGACGTTTCCAAAATATGAATGGGATGGCTCAATGGAGAAATGATAATGGTCCGGAGCCATGATCTCATAAATAAACAATCCCTTGTTTAGAGTGGGGACAAAAGATTTCCAATCAAAAAGATATTTTTCCGGGATAGTGACATCCGGAGTTGTCTTATAGGCTTCATTGAACCTACCCTTGGCCTCTTTTTCTATTGCCTTCCAGCTGGTATCCACCTTCTCCATTCCCAAAAGAATGAAGTAGTCGTCATTTCTCAGATAAGATGAAATTGATTCCATCTTTATCTTCAGATCGTTTTTATCAAGCATAAGAGGAATGGATACACTTCTTACGCTCTTGTCTGCAGTCTGGGAAATGGGGTCGAAGTATGAGATCCTATCAATTACATCCCAATCTATGTAAAGTCTAATGGGTTTATCGAAGGAGAAGGGATAGATATCCATTACTTCTCCCCTAAGACTATAACTTCCACACTCTATACATTGGGGAGTCCTGAAGTATCCGTTTTCACTGAGAGTCCTTGACAGGGCATCCGGGTCTATTTCATTACCAGCTTTCAAGTTAAGAGTCATATCCGAGATAGACTCTCTTGAAAGAAGAGGAGAAACAAAGGCCCTGAGGGATGATATGACAATAGCCTTCTTCCTTTCACCCATGGCCTCCTGTGCCCTTCTTCTCTCTTCTTCCTGCCTCGAAGATGTGTACTCCGAATACAGCTGCTTACCATCTGAAGGAAGAAGAATGACATCCGTATCATTTACATAGGAAAGATCTTCGTAGAGGCCTTTTGCATAATCATCAGTGGAAGCAATGGCAAAAACACGTCCCCCCCTTTTGTCGCTGATGGCTTTTACCAAAACAGAAAGGGGGAAGAAATCTATTGTGTCGACACTGATAGGAACATTCTGATTCTTCAGAAATGCCTTATATGCCGTACTATTCTTGATGTAGTCATTTACTATTTTCTCGTATGACATTTAGACACCGATGAAAAATATATCAGAAAACAAGATATGTATTCAACAATGCCATCTTCCATATTTCATTGGCTATCAATAGAATTTAGGGGGGAGAGGAATATGATTCTTGATAAAACGAAGTTGGATTTAATTGAAAAAGAAATAAGGGAATGTGGTGAATGGGCCAAGGTGAAACAATCAGACCTTCACGTCAAACAAAAAAGCGATCTTTCTCCTGTCACCGAAGTGGATATTTCCATAAGCAACAGGGTGCTTTCCCTCTTGAAGGATCTCTTTCCTGAAGGAGGCATAATATCGGAAGAAGAGACGACAGAGATCAAAGATGATGCCCCTTATACCTTTGTCTTGGATCCCATAGACGGTACCGATGTCTATAGCCAGGGTCTCCCCTCTTTCTGTATCGCTTTAGGAATCTTGGATGACAAAAAGGAACCGGTGGGAGCCATGATCTATGCCCCACGTTTCGGCAACGCAACAGAGGATGGTCTATTTCTACGTTTGGATCCGGAAGGAAGGCTTATGTTGAACGGTAAGGAATGGAAGATAAACGGAGATAAAAGCGTTGTCAGACAAATAGCCCTCTCTTCATCCAATATCTGGCGTTTCGATTTCTCAAAGTATAGGGGAAAAGTCAGGATTTTCGGCTCCACCATTCTCCATATACTTGCTCCTGTCGTTTTCTCAGGTATACAGGCTTCCATCAATGAGCCATGCTTCATATGGGATTATGCAGCAGCCCATGCTGTAATCAGAAGCCAGGGAATGGATCTATATAACCCGGATGGCTCATTGTATAGATACACAGAAGATTTTTTACATAAAAACAGAAGTGCAACCTGCTGTTACGGAGGCTTTAAAGATAGTGTCGATATACTCAGAGAGCTTTGCCCACTGAGATGATGGTCGGTTCAAGAGAGGGGAAAAACCTCTCTCTTACCATGTCTATATAATCCTTTCTTACTGCTATTACCAAATCCAAATCCATTTTCCCTGCTTCTTGTAAAAAGGGAGAAAAGCCCTTTCCTTCCATTTCCATCACCCCCACTTCATCCACCATTACTTTCATCCCATAGTATGAGAGCAGTTTTTCATTGGCAAAAGAGAAGGCATCTTGGTTGATGTACCAGTTTTTCCATTTATAGGGGGAAAAGGGATTACGGGAAAGAAGAAGTTCTTCCTTTTTCGTCTCCATATTCCTCAAATAGTACCCTTCTCCCCTATGGATGGATACAAAGCCTTTATAGTCATGAAAATGGGAGAGAAGAAAAGTAGTCTTTCCTTCTCCCTTGTCTCCTGTTACGATCTTAAAGCTCTTCATCCAAAAATGTCTGCAATACGCCATAGGCCCTTAGAGAATCCTGACGCTTGATAATAAATGTAAGGACATTGAGAGTAGACACGATTTCATAGATATTGATGTTCTCCCAAGCAAGCTTCCTTGTAGCCAGGTATGTAATGCCAGGGGTTTCAAGGAAGTTATCCTTGAATACGATTGTAAGGGCGACCATATCCCTTTCCCTTGCAATGACCTTCTCTTTTTTCACGATTTCATCAATGAGGTTTTTATATTTGTCACTGACAGTCACGACTATTTCATGCTCACCTATGGAGACATTCAAAAAGTCTCCGTTTTCAGGATGGACTACATTGTAAAGGGCAGGAAGACGGGAAATGAAACTATTGGAACGTGCGATGTTTACATCATAAATACTTGTCTTCATGCTCAGTTCATAGTCAATTTTCCTATCACCCTTCTTGACTGAGCTCTGTTTCTTTAAGTCCTGGGCATATCTACGGATAGCCATGACAACTGAGGCACTGGATACCTCACCGCCATATAGCTGCTCCACTTTAGGCTTGATGAACTGGGCGAGATTAGAGAATGAGATCACTTCTTGAATAAGCATCTCAGAAATAAACGGAGATCTGTTGATAACATCCTTTACACAACTTGCAGCGCTTCCAGCCATACTGTCACCCTCTTTATATGTTATTTATATAACGAAATGTTACAATTTTACGGTAATTTATACAAGTACTGACATTGTGTTCAATATAATATTCTCTTTTTTTGTTTTTAACATAATAAAAAAACTACAAAGCAGTAGAAAAAAGATATAATGGAAATATGAATTGTCCAAAATGTGGTTCGTTTCACGATAAAGTATTGGAAAGCAGAAGCAACAAGGAAGGCACCTCCATCAGACGGAGGAGAATGTGCTGTGACTGCGGTTATCGTTTTACAAGCTATGAGCATATTGAAAGGAAGCCCATTGTAGTAGTGAAAAAGGATGGACGGCACCAGACTTTCGACATCGGCAAAGTTGAAAGGGGAATAAGGACATGTACAGAAAAACTTCCCATAGGTCAGAGTGAAATAGAGAAGACACTGAGGGCCATAGAAGACGAAGTCTATGAAAGGGCCCAAGATAACAGGAACACTATATCCAGCAGGGAAATAGGAGAAGCCACCCTCCGCCACTTATATCCCCTGTCTCCTGTGGCATATGTAAGATTTGCCGCTGTATACAGGGCCTTCGATACTCTCGACCAATTCATAAACGAAATTGAAACATTGAACTCCTAGGAGCGTCTTACATCGAACCACTTACCTGTCTGGGATTGGTTTATCTCATCGTTAAGGTGTTCAGGCTTCAGTATTTCATTGGCGCAATCCAGACAGAAGTTATCTGTCATACCTGCAATATAATCCATGATCATCCTCTTGTCGCTTCCCTCTTTCTCCATATAAATGGGATACATCTCCTTCATATGGGAATAGAAACCGGCGGCAAGCATGTTCCTCTCTTCCAGATAACCCTTCTCTTCCAGCCCGAAGGAAGAGTAAAGCTTCTCCAAATAATTGAGAATCAGATTGATGAGACGGGAGAAATACTCGGTATAACCATTCATAATCTTGGACCTGTAGATGTACTGGTAATTGAAATCGCTGAAGGCTTTTACGGCTTCAAAGACATAATCCGAGAAACCGATGCCATTCTCTTCATCGGCACCCTCTATCAAATCATTTACAAGCGCTGTGATAATCTGACTGTTGGTGGTCCCCAGTCTTGTCTTGACAATCTCAGGCAGATCCCGGCCATCTACAATGCCGAGTCTTGATGCATCCTCAAAGTCTCTTCCAAGGTATGCAATTGTATCAGAAAACCTTACCACCACCCCCTCATAGGTGGCAGGAACCAGACCTACACGGGATACGATTGATTTCATATCCTTCTTTTTGAATGTAGGAACCAATCTTTTATTAAGGCTTTCGCCATTATGGGACACAATGCCATCCCTTACGGCATATGTAAGGTTAAGGCCCTTTCCATTGTTTGACAAGAAATCAATAGCCCTCAATGAGTTTACTTCATGTTCAAAGGGAGGCAACCCTCTCTCTACACATAGGCCGCTGATGATCTTCTCTCCTGTATGGCCGAAGGGAGTATGGCCCAAATCATGGCCCATACCTATGGCCCAAGCCAACTCCGTATCCAGACCCAAGGGACGACATATAGTGGAGGCAATGGAAGCCACATGAAGAACATGCTCCATTCGTGTGCATATATGATCGTTGGACGGAGCATAGAAAACCTGAGTCTTATGCTTCAGTCTTCTAAAGGGAGAAGAATGGATGATTGCTGTAGTATCACGATAATAGGAACCTCGGATATCCTCTTTCCTGGGTCTCTCACGTTCCATCATTTCATTTTCATCCATCTTATTTCTTAACAAAGCCATATTTGCCCACCTCCTATTAATCCATTATAATATAACAAGAGGTCCCGCGGTGATAAATTTCATTGTACCAACAACAGCTCTTCTTCTTACATTTCTTGCATCCATTGCAACTCTCAGATATCTATTGACCCGTCAGGGAATATATTGGGCCATTCCTTTTCTCATTTCCCTTATTCTTTTCTACCAAAACCTTACCACTCTACTGAAAGCGGCGGAAATGGAAGGAGACTTTATCATCAGCTTCTCTTCCCTTTTGCCCTTGGTCTTGTCAATATTGTGGTATGCCCTTATCCAGGCCTTCCATTTCGCCCTTAAGACAGAGCGTGAATACAACAAATACGTAGACCAATCAAGAAAAACATACAACGAAGCACGTTTTGTTCTTCTTACAGAGAGAAGAAGGACAAGAAAGGAACAGATTGAGAACAAGACGAAAGCCACCAACAAGCCTATTGTCCCCTCTGTCCCTGTATATCACTTTCCCGATGATGATAAATGACGGGAAAAGCGCTTAAACCGATATCAAAAAAAAGACTTATCTGATATACTGTTCCATCATGCAGGAATTACAGGTAAATCTATTTTTTGTAGGAATAAAGCATTCAGGTAAGACTACCTTTGCAAAGCGTATATCTTCCCGTCTCTCTCTCCCATCTTTCGACACAGATGACCTCATCCTTTTGTCATTGAATGGTGAAAGCGTAAGGGATTTCTATAAAAGAGAAGGTAAGGAAGCCTTTATGAAAAAGGAAGTGGAAGCTGTTTCCTCCTTCATATCTTCCCATGATTCCTCCCCTTTCATCCTCTCTTTAGGAGGAGGCGCAGCAGACAACGATCCTTTGATGTCCATTTTGCATGAAAACGGAAAGATCGTTTATCTGAAAAGAAACGAGAAGGACATGCTGGGCGTCATACTTAAGCATGGTGTCCCCGCCTTCTTGGATAAAGACGACCCTGCCCGCTCCTTCAGTATCCTTTATGAAAGAAGAAATGCAATTTACGAAAAACAAGCCGACTTGACCATCGACCTTGGGCCCTACGGAGACAAGAAAGCTACAGAAGACTATATCTGGTCTTTCCTTAAGGAGAAAAACTATGTCAGGTAATACATTTGGAAAGATATTCTCATTTACGACCTTCGGAGAATCCCACGGAAATGCCTTGGGTGTAGTGATCGATGGAATGCCTGCCCTTGTGGATGTGGATTATGACTTGATTACAGAAGACCTCAATAGAAGAAGACCTGGACAGAGTTCCCTCTCCACCCAGAGAAAGGAGGGGGATGTTCCTGAAATTCTCTCAGGAGTCTTTGAAGGAAAGACAACTGGAGCTCCTATTGCCGTCATTGTGAGGAATACAGACCAAAGGAGTAAGGATTACTCCAACGTAGAACACTCCTTCAGACCAGGACACGCCGACTATACATATACAGAGAAATATGGAATCAGAGACTACCGTGGCGGTGGAAGGTCCAGCGGAAGGGAGACCCTCTCAAGAGTCATAGCAGGTTCCTTTGCAAAGATGGCATTGAAGCAATATGGTATTTCTGTAAAGAGTGCACTGGTATCCGTAGGAGAGGAGAAAGCTGAGGGAGAGTATTGGAATCCTCCTTTCCTTCCTCCCCTCTATGCCCCCCAAGGCCCATGGGAAGAGAGAATGACAGAAACAATTGAAGAAGCAAGAAGAACAGGAGACAGCGTGGGAAGCGTCGTCGAATGTAGAATCGATGGTGTTCCTTCAGGACTTGGGGAACCGGCCTTCGATAAACTGGATGCAGTTCTGGCCCATGCTATGTTCTCCCTTGGTGCTGTAAAAGGCTTCGAAATCGGCTCAGGTTTCTCCTCTTCAACAAAAAAAGGCTCAGACAACAACGATAAAATCAGAGTCAGGGATGGAAAAACTGTTTTCGAAACAAACAATGCTGGAGGAATACTTGGAGGAATTTCCAACTCCGACCAGATTGTATTCAAGACATATTTCAAACCCACCCCCTCCATTTCTTTTACCCAAGATACCATCGACGACCAAAAGAATGAGATCCAGTTGACAATAAAGGGAAGACACGATCCTTGTATCGGCGTCAGGGCTGTTGTAGTTGTGGAGGCCATGGCTTCCGCTGTTATTCTCGATTTTCTATTAAGACGTAGGTGTGACAGAATATGATTGATAAGCCTCTTATGGTCCAATCAGACAAGACAATGCTGTTGGATGTCCATTCCCCTTCCTTCCAGGACTGCAGGAATGACATCATTGCCTTCTCCGACCTGGTAAAAAGCCCTGAACATATACATACGTACACACTCTCCCCTCTTACTCTTTGGAATGCCGTCTCCTCTGGTCTTGACAGCAATGAAATCATCAGGAGACTTAAGAAGTGGTCCAGATATGAAATAGACGAGAGGGTTCTTTTCTTCATTGAAGACACCGCCATCAGATATGGAGAGTTCATTCTTACAGAAGAAGACCAGGATACACTTAGGCTTTCAGTAAAAAGGGAAAGGTTTTTCCTTACCCTTCTTTCAGAGGTAACCCTTAAAAAGTATTTGAAGAAGGGGGATGGCAACTATTTTCTTTTATCAAAACTTGACAGGGGTACAGTCAAAGCCAAAATGGTCAAGATGGGTTTTCCTGTGGACGATAGGATTCCATTGAAAAAAGGTGGCGTATTAAGCTTTGATCTGAAGGATACCGTAGAGGTCAGGGATTATCAGAAGGACAGCGTAGACGCCTTCCTCTCCTCCGGTGGATACGGGACCATAGTTCTCCCCTGTGGATCGGGAAAGACTATTGTAGGTATCGAGACAGCGGTGAGACTAAAGACCAACACTCTCATACTCTGCCCAAATGTCTCCAGTGTCCACCAGTGGATTCGAGAGCTTTTGGACAAAACCACTTTGACAGAGGACCAGATCGGTGAGTATTCTGGAGAAAAAAAGACTATAAAACCTGTTACTGTCTGCACTTATCAAGTGCTTACATATAGAACGAAGAACGAAAAGGCTGAGGAGACGGACCCAGTCTATCCTCATTTCTCCCTTTTTTCAGACAATAACTGGGGCCTTGTAATATATGACGAAGTCCATATGCTCCCTGCCCCCGTCTTCAGAATTACCGCAGAGCTCCAGTCCATTTATAGGCTAGGTCTTACAGCTACACTAATAAGGGAAGACGGAAGAGAGGATGAAGTATTCTCCCTTGTAGGACCCAAGCGATACGATACTCCTTGGGCTGAACTTACCCAGAAGGGTTATATAGCAAAGGCCTATTGCCATGAAGTCAGAATCCCACTGCCACATACTTTGGAGCTGGAGTATGCACTGGCAACAAAGAAGGACAAGTATAGAATCGCAAGCCAAAACCCCTTGAAGATAAAGGTTGCCCAAGAGATTCTCAAAAACCATCAGGGAGAATCCATAATAATCATCGGCCAGTATCTGGAGCAGCTCCAAGTTTTTAAAGAGCACTTCGGATATCCAATGATTACAGGTTCCACTTCCAACAAAAAGAGGGACGAGCTTTATGATAAATTCCGTAGAGGTGAAGAAAAGGTGATGATCGTAAGCAAGGTTGCAAACTTTGCAGTAGATCTACCTGACGCCTCTGTGGCCATTGAAATATCCGGGAGCTTCGGCAGCAGGCAGGAGGAAGCCCAGAGGCTGGGTAGAATCTTAAGACCAAAGGCTCGGGACAGCCATTTCTACACAATTGTCACTGAGTATAGCCAGGAAGAGGAATTTGCTTCCAACAGGCAGAAGTTCCTGTCCGAGCAAGGTTACTCCTACTCCATAATAAAGGAGGATGTACAGTGAACCTTTCCTCCCTCTATTATCCAGGAGGAGATGAGAAGTATAATCTCTTTCTCAAAAGAAACGAGGATCGAATACTCTCTCTTCTCCCTTCCTCCCTTACTCTTTCCCTTTCACTTTTTTACTTGAATGGTGGAAATCTTGGAAAGAGGAAACTCTATGAAGATCTTGGCCTTGTCAGCGGCATGACTGTGACACAGAGTGGAAAAAGAATAATATCGGCCTATCCATTATTTGGAAGCGGTAAAGAAAAGCGCGGATACTACTCTTCCTCATTCTTTCCCTTTTTGTTCTCACTGATCGGCTCGTCATCAATTCCAAGACGATTCGAAAGATATATTTCATCCCCTTCCTTTCTATCACTCTTTCCTTGGAGAAAGGAAGAAGAGCTGGTGGAAACGACTGTACGGACCATTGAATCATTGATTGGACTGGGAATAGTGAAGGACAACTCTTCTTATCTTTCCCTTGACACCCCCTCCTCCCTTGCTTTCATGGAGATGGATGAGATTTCAAGGCTCTCCTACATTCTCACTCCTTCCTCCTTTCCACGGGATAGATCCAAGACAAAGGATTATCTGACACTGGCCTTCCTTTTTAACGGTGTAGACAAGTCTGATATTGAAGAGAAACTGGAAATGGTGGGTGCAATTACAAAGACCTCCATTCCTCTTTCCACTCTTATTTCTTTTGGAATAATAAATTATAACGGTGAGACATATACATCCTCACGCATTATGGATGATAAATGCCAAAA
>JALFRH010000154.1 GCA_022785155.1 Spirochaetales bacterium | reverse complement strand
CAGAAATGTGCAAAGAGAATTATTGGATCAATAACTTCAGAGGCACATTTTTTTATAAAATCTCTACCATTTGTCAAAAGAAAGGCTATTGATACCATCCCTGAAAAGATAAAAAAAGGATGGCCTGAGGGATGCTTCACTATCCCTATATATGCCTTCTCCTGTACTCTTAGTACCCAGTTGGATTCTTTATCATCTAATTATTTACTCAAGAAAAAAGAATCTCTGAAAAATGGTTTTACAGGCCTGGAATCCCAGGTGATAAACACTCTATCTGAATACAATAAGTAAGGTAATAAATCACTATTTTCTTTACTTTCATAAATAACAATCGTAAAATTAATTGTCTACGTCGAAAAACGTAGAGAGGAGATAACAAATGAAGAAAACATTGGCAATTGTTCTTATGGTTCTTTGCGTTTTCTCAGCTTTCGCACAGGGTGCAGCAGAGGGAACAGCTAAGGACGACCAGGTTAAGGTTGTTCTTTTGACAGATGCTACAGGAATCGATGATAAGTCTTTCAACGCTGCTGCTTGGAGAGGAATCCTTGCTTTCTATGGCGATGAGGGTGCAGGAAGAGGAACACTCTATGAAAACATCACAGCTCAGACATCTGACGACTATGTTCCAAACCTCAAGAACGCAGCTGAAGCAGATTGGGATCTTGTCATCACAACAGGTTTTACATGGGGCGATGCAGTAACAGAAGTTGCAGCACTCTATCCAGATCAGAAGTTCATCATTGTTGATGTGGACTACCTCCCAAAGACAGATAACCTCATCCAGTATATCTATGAAGAAGAGCAGGGTTCATACCTCGTTGGTGTTGCAGCAGCTACACAGGCTAAGCTTGACGGTATCGCTAATCCTAAGTTCGGATTCGTCGGCGGTGTTGCAGGTGCTACAATCACAAAGTTCGAGATTGGATACATCGAAGGCGTCAAGAGCGTTTTCCCAGATGCTGAAATCGTAGACTACTATGTAAACAACTGGGGTGATCCAGCTAGTGCAAAGACAGCTGCAAAATCTATGTATGACAGCGGCGTCTACTGCATCTTCGCAGCAGCAGGTGGAAGTGGTCTTGGTGTAATTAACCAGGCTAAGGAAGAAAGACTTGCTGGCAAGAACGTTTGGGCTATTGGTGTTGACTCAGACCAGTATGAAGATGGTGTCTACGCTGAAGGAAAGTCTGCAGTTCTTACTTCTATGATCAAGGTGGTTGAGAACTCAACTCTCGATGCTCTTACAAAGGTTAAGGAAGGCACATGGAAGGGTGGAGTCGTAACTCAGAACATGGCAAACGAAGGTGTTGGTTATGCAACGACAAACTCAGAATTGAAGGCTGAAGCAAAGGCTGCTGCAGATGCTGCAAAGGCTGATATCCTTTCTGGTAAGCTCGTTGTTGATAAGACATATGCAGCTGCAAAGGCTAAGGGCGTTGCTCCTGCAGGTCTCGGCGCAATCGACGACTGATCTATCAAAAGTTTTTGTCAGAGGCACGCTCCAAAAGGGGCGTGTCTTTGGAATTTCTTTACAAATGACTATGGCGACAGGTAGTTTGTAAAGAAATAAACTTAAAGGTGGTTCAAGTGAGTGAATATGCAATCCAAATGCTAGGGATAACAAAGACATTCCCAGGCATTATAGCCAACGACAATGTTGACCTTGAAGTGAAGAAGAATGAAGTCCTTGCCATCCTGGGAGAGAACGGAGCTGGAAAGAGTACTCTTATGTCTGTACTATTCGGCGCTTATCCTCCAGACGCAGGAAAGATTCTCATTAATGGAAAAGAGGTCAAAATCACAGACCCGAATGTAGCGACCAAACTTGGAATAGGTATGGTCCACCAACACTTTAAGCTGGTGCATAACTACACTGTCACTGAAAATATTGTCCTTGGAAGGGAACCTAGGAATAAAGCAGGTATCCTTTCCCTGAAAGATGCAGAAAAGAGGGTTGCGGATCTAAGTAAAAGATATGGACTCCAGGTAGATCCTAAGGCAAAGATTGATGATATCACAGTAGGCCAGCAGCAGAGAGTTGAAATACTGAAAACCCTGTATTCAGACTCCGACATTATTATCCTTGATGAGCCTACAGCAGTTCTTACTCCTCAGGAAATAGATGAGTTGATGGATATTATCAGACTTCTTAAGAAAGAAGGGAAAACCATAGTAATCATCACTCACAAACTTAAAGAGATTATGGCCGTCGCAGATAGATGTACTGTTCTTAGACGTGGAAAGTATATAGGAACCATTGATATTACACCTGAGACTAATGAACAGGAACTTGCCACTATGATGGTGGGACGCCCTGTTAAGTTCGATATTGATAAAGCTCCATGTAAGCCAGGGAAAGTATCTTTGGAAATAAAAAACATTACTGTCAACGATAGTCTGGGAGTTGCAAAAGTTAAGGATCTTTCTCTTTCAGTCAGGGAAGGAGAGATTGTAGGAATTGCCGGTGTAGACGGTAATGGGCAGACCGAGCTTCTCTATGCTCTCTCAGGCCTTTCAAAGGTGGAGAATGGACAGATTATTCTGGACGGAGAAGATATTACAAACCTCACCATTAAAGAAAGAATAGAGAGAGGTTTGGGCCATATTCCTGAAGACAGGCAGAAACATGGACTGGTGGGTGGTTTTACAGTTGCAGAAAACACTGTACTCAAAAACTATTATACAGACACTTATACAGGAAAGATGGGCGTTCTGAAATATGACAAGATCAAAGAAAACTCAGATTCACTTATTGAGCAGTTTGATATTCGTTCCGGTCAAGGCTCATATACTCCTGCCGGCTCACTCAGCGGTGGAAACCAGCAGAAGGTAATTGTTGCACGAGAGATTTCCCTTTCTCCAAAGGTTCTTCTTGTTGCACAGCCTACCCGTGGCTTGGATGTAGGTGCAATCGAGTATATTAGAAAGAGACTGGTTGCTGAAAGAGATAAAGGTAAGGCTATCCTCCTTGTATCTTTTGAGCTTGATGAAATTATGAATCTTTGCGACAGAATTGCAGCCATTTCAAAAGGTCAGATTGTGGGAATATTCAATGAAGGAGAGAAGACTTCTGCAGAGATTGGACTCATGATGGCAGGTGTCAAATCCAAGGAGGCCCAGTAATGGTTAAAAGATTGGAGAAAAAGAAAGAAAAAGTACCATTTGTAGACTGGTTCCTGTCCTCCAATGGTGCTACTAGTGTTGCAGTTGTAATCCTTGGATTCCTGGCAGGTGTAATACTTCTTCTTTGTATTGGAAAGAGCCCTGCAGGACTCTTTAAGGCTATTGGACAATCAATGTTCGGCAAGGCAGGAAAGAACGGGGGATGGAACCTGAGAACTGTTGGTGACACCCTTATGTTCTCAGTTCCTTATGTTCTTTGTGGACTTTCAATGGCATTTGCAAACAGAGTAGGTCTATTTAATATCGGAGCTGAAGGTCAATATACCATCGGTATGCTTGCAGCCCACATTGTCGCTGTCTGTATTCCAGCTTTCCCAGGCCAATGGCTCTTGTGTATTCTTGTAGCTCTTCTGGCTGGTTCCATTTGGGGAGGTATTGTTGGATTCTTAAAAGCGAGGTATAAGGTAAGTGAAGTTGTAGCCACAATCATGCTTAACTATGTTGCTCTCTATTTGTATCCTTTGATTTGTCTCTATCTTCTTCCTGAGGCAACAGTCAATAAGTCTGGAAGAACAGCGGACTTAGCAGAAACATCTCTTTTGGCAAAAGTTCTTTTTGATGGATCCAACTTCAATATCGGATTTATCTTTATGATTCTTGCTGTCATCGTTTTTTGGTTTATTATGGAGAAAACAAGATTGGGCTTTGGCCTTAGAGCCACTGGATTCAATAAGGATGCTGCAAGATGTAGTGGTATCAACGATACAGGAAATATAACACTTGCAATGGCTATATCCGGTGCATTTGCAGGTATGGCAGGTGCTATTATTCTTCTTGGTTCCGTCAGATACTCAAAGATTCTCACAGGCCAGGATAACTATGGCTTTATGGGAATCGCTGTAGCTCTCGTTGGAAACAGCAAGGCTCTCGGATGTCTTCTTGCAGGTTACCTGTTTGGTGTACTGAAGAGTGCATACTCAATTATGCAGGGAATGGGAATTCCAAAAGAAGTTGTTAATATTATTCAGGGCCTCATCGTTATCTTCATCTCATTCCGTTCAGGTTTGGGTCTGATCAGAGATAGAAGAGCAAAAGTCAAGGTCAGAAAGGAGGCAGATAAATGATCGGTACAATATCAACCATAATGATGCTTGCCGCACCAATCTTGATTATTGCAACAGGTGGAATGATCTGTGAGCGTAGCGGCGTAACTAACGTAGGTCTTGACGGTCTTATGAGCATAGGAGCTTGTACAGCTGCAATAGTTCATCAGTTATTGGAGGCTGCAGGTGTCGGCAGAATCTCTCTGACTGTTGCATTGTTGGCTGCAGCTCTGGTTTCTATGTTAATTTCTGTCCTTCATGCCATTGCATCGGTAGACTTGAAGTCCGACCAGACAATCAGTGGTACAGGTATAAACCTTCTTGCTACTGGAATTACAGTCTTTGTCTGTCAGCGTATTTACGGTACAGATAGATCTACAGAGTTCAAAATGGGTATGGTAAAGGATGGAATCGGCTTCTACCCGACACTATATATTGCAATAGTAGTTGTAGTTCTTGCTTGGTTTATCTTATATAAAACCCCATTCGGAATGCACTTGAGAGCTTGTGGAGAGCATCCTGCAGCAGCAGACAGTGTAGGTATTAATGTCCGCCGCATCAGATATATCGGTGTTCTCTCTTCTGGATTTTTAGGTGGACTAGCAGGAGGATGTGCAGTACTTACACAGACAATCCAGTATACAAATACCTTTGTTAACGGACGAGGATTCATCGCACTTGCAGCTGTAGCCTTCGGTCGTTGGACTCCACTTGGGGTAACAGGGGCAAGTGTTCTTTTTGGTGCATCCCTTGCTCTTTCCACTATATCTTCTATGACTCCTGCCCTTAAGGTTATCCCATCCCAGGTGTTTAACATTGTTCCTTATCTGGTGACGCTTATAGCTCTCATTGCCTTCAGTGGCCGTGACTATGCTCCAAAGGCGGTGGGTATTCCATACGAAAAAGGAAGTTCGTAATTATTTGATGACTATTTGAGGGGCTCGAAACAGGGCCCCTTTTGAAAGGAGAATATATGACACCACATAATAGAGCTGCAGTGGGAGATATTGCAAAGAGAGTATTGATGCCAGGAGACCCCAATAGGGCCAAGTTCTGTGCAGAGAACTACTTCGATTCACCACGTCTTGTTACAGATGTAAGGGGAATACTTGGTTATACAGGTACATATAAGGGAATGCCAATCTCTGTAATGGCAAGCGGTATGGGTGCCGCAAGCATAGGAATATACTCCTATGAGCTTTTCACCCACTATGATGTGGATTCGATTATTCGTATCGGAACTAGCGGAGGCCTCCAGGACTATCTGAAGCCAGGAGATCTTGTGCTTGCTATGACCTGTTCCACAGATCACTCCTGGGCAAGCCAATATAACCTGAAAGGTACTCTCGCTCCTTGTGTCGACTACACATTATTTAAGACAGCTGTAGAGTGCTTAGAGAGAGATAAGAGAGATTATTACTGCGGAATGGTTTTCTCTTCCGAGTATTTCTCTTCTTATAACGCCTTGGGCCCTGATGAATGGAAGTCCTTTGCTTCCATGGGAGCTTTGGTGCAGGATATGGAGACCCATGCTCTATATTGCAACGCCATGTATACCAAGAAACGTGCCCTTTCCATTCTTACCATGACAGATAACGTAGTGACAGGGGAGTCCTTCAAAAACGAAGAGAGAATGGAAGGAAATAGGCCTATGATAGAGTTGGCTTTAGAGACTGCTTATGCCGATTGGAAGAAGAGGAAATAAGATGAAGCATATAATTATGGATGTGGATACAGGTCATGACGACGCTGTGGCCATCGCCTTGGCAGGCGGCTTGAATGACGAAATCGTAATCGATGGTTTTATTGCAACTGCAGGAAACCAGATAAGGGAATATACTCTTGAAAATACTTTGAATCTTACAGAAGCCTTGGAGATGGAGGCTCCTGTCTTTGCCGGCTCGATAGGACCGCTCTTGAGAGACAGAGTCTTGGCTGGAAATATCCATGGAGCAAATGGCTTTGAAGGCCCTGTCTTTGAAAAAAGAAAGAAGAAAGAGTGTATGGGAAACGGCATCAGATGGGCTATAGACCATGTTTTGTCCCACCCGGGGGAGATTACCTTCGTTTCAGTGGGGCCTTGGACAGATCTTGCCGTATGCCTTAAGAGCGACGAGAGATTTGCTTCTTCTTTGAAGGAGATAGTCCTTATGGGCGGGGCTGTAGACCATCCGGGTAATGTTACCCCAAGTGCGGAGTTCAATGTATTCGCCGATCCTGAAGCTGCGGAGATCGTGTTTGGCAGCGGTGTCCCCATTACCTTCTTCCCGCTGGATGTGACACTGAAGCTTCTTTTGACCCAAGAGGTTCTTGATAAGGTTAAAAACCTACCTGAAAGCAGATATAAGAATATCTTCCTTGCTTCCATGGGATTCTACGTTCCGTCCTTATTGAAGGCTCATGGAGAGATGCCTGCAATGCATGACCCATGCACCATTGCGTATTTATATGATCCTTCCATCTTCAAATACTCATATAGACCCATCTCTGTAGAGACAAAGGGTGATAAGACCTATGGCAAGACCATAGGAGGAAAGGAAGACAAGAACTCTACAACAAAAATGGCTGTCGATGTAGACACTGACAAATTCTGGGCTTTATTCTTTAAAGCTGTAAATAATTTGGTTTGACAAGGAGTAAATATGGACGAATTGATGGTTAAGCTCAAGGAGAGCGCTTCATATATTAAGAGTGTCATCGGTGAAGATAAGGTCGATATTGCCATTGTGTTGGGCTCTGGATTGGGGGAGCTGGGAGAGAAGATCGAAGATGCCATCTTCATCGATTACCATGATATCCCACACTTCCCTGTCTCTACTGTTCCCGGCCATAAAGGAAGACTGGTTGTAGGAAAGTTGGAGAATAAGAGGGTCATGTGCATGCAGGGACGTTTCCATTTCTATGAAGGATGGTCCATGGATGAGTGTGTTTATCCAATAAGGACTATGAAGGTGATGGGAATAGACAACCTGCTCCTCACCAACGCAGCCGGCTGTGTAAACAAGGAATGGAAACCAGGGGACTTGATGCTCATTACAGATCACATCAAGCTTATTCCCCAGTCTCCCAACAGAGGGCCTAACCATGATGAACTGGGACCTCGTTTCTTCGATATGTGCTCCACATACGATAAAACCCTGCAGAACACAGCAAGAAAGGCAGCCCGGACAATCGGTCTGAACCTAAGGGAAGGCGTGTACATGTTGTTCTCCGGCCCTAACTTCGAGACACCTGCAGAAGTCAGGTTTGCCCGCATTGCCGGAGCAGATGCCTGTGGTATGTCCACAGTTCCTGAAGCAATAGCCGCTTCCCATATGAAGATGCATACCCTTGGACTAAGCTGTATGACAAATATGGCCGCCGGAATACTGGACCAGCCATTGAACCACGAAGAAGTCATTGAAACAGGAAACAGGGTAAAGGGAACCTTCGAAAAACTTGTAAGGGAAATAGTAAAAACTTGGCCCGACGAGTTGGTATAATTATTGGACCCAGAGGCTGTCACAAGTTTGATGGCCTTTTTTCATAAAAAAGCAGAGATGAAGGTGTTCGGTTCATCTCTGCTTACAAAATATAGATATTTTTACTTTGACTCTTTGATTATCTCTTCCACAAGGCCCTTCGCCACATCATCTATTCCGATTCCTGGCCTTGTAGGAATGTCTCTGTCTTCTTCATGGACATATGAAGGATAGTCGATGATGTTCATGCCAAGAGCATCAGCCCATAGCTGGAGGCCTGTAGCACAGGATTCACCTGCTTCTTTACCATACATTGAGGCAGAGAAGGCATAAAACAGACGGCCTTCCATCTCTCTTGTATCAAGCATGGATTTTGCACTGTCCATGAAGGCCTTCATCTCTGCTGTAGGCAGAGAAAAGAGGGTGGGGCAGCCAAGAATGGTGACATCTCCCTTCCTCAGTTTCTCATTTGATGCCAAAGGCAGAGAAATAATATCTTCGTAGTATTCATTGGCTTCGTTGCTCTCTGCAGCGGCAACATGAAGATCCGTATCCTCGACTCTATAGATCCTTGCATCTATGCCCTTCTCTCCAAGTTTTTCCTGAAAGCATTTTGCGATTATGAGAAGATTACCTGTAATGGAATGAATGATGATATTTGCTCTCATTGCATCCTCCTTGAGAATATGGTAACTAATTTTCTTGGCAACCCCAAATGATTTTTTTTAGAAAAACAATGGTGAATATGCAGTTTGTTGCATAAAAATTATTATTTGCAACATCAATGTGGTATTAATTTAATTAATCTGAACTTTATGCAACATTTATGTCTCGGATTAATTGACCCCCATATTCCTCACAGATAGAATGTGTCCATATTTACTCTTAAGGAGAAAACGAAAGATGAAAAAGACAATCGCGCTTGCACTGGCTCTTCTTCTCTGCTTCTCAGTATTTGCACAGGGTGCTTCTGAAGCAAAGACAGATACACCGGCTTTGAAGGTCGGTATGGTTACAGACTCCGGTACTATTGATGACAGATCATTCAACCAGGGAACCTTCGAAGGTGTCAAGAAGGCTGCTGAGGAGTTTGGATTGGAATGCACATATCTCAGACCATCCGGAACAACAACTACAGATTATGTAACAGCTATCACAGACCTCTATGATAATGGTTACAGATTCATCGCTTGCCCTGGCTTCCTCTTTGCCGATGCAGTTGCTCAGGTACAGGCAATGTATGATGACTTGATGTTGGTCATCATCGACGATGCTCTTTCTGCAGGAATCGGAAAGAATTCCGTTGCTGTCATCTTCAAGGAACATGAATCAGGCTTCCTCGCAGGTCTCGCTACAGCCCTCAAGTTGGAAGAAGGCAGCGTAGGCTTCCTCGGTGGTATGGAGATCCCTTCTGTCCAGAAGTTCAACTGGGGCTTCCAGCAGGGTGTCATCTATGCTAACGAAAACTATGGAACAAAGATCGAAATGGATCCTTCCAACTTCGTCTACTCCGGTTCTTTTGCTGATATCGCTCTTGGCCAGCAGATTGCAAACACACTCTACAGTAAGGGTGTTGATGCTGTATTCTGTGCTGCAGGTACAACAGGTGTCGGCGGACTCAACGAAGCCAAGAACAGAGCTCTCAGCGGCGAAAAGGTTTGGGCTGTCGGCGTCGACGTAGACCAGTACTACGAAGGCGATCTTGGAAATGGAACATCTTGTGTCCTCACATCTGCTATGAAGGACGTAACAGGCGTTGCATATGATATGGTCAAGGCTGCTGTTGAAGGCAACTTCCCTGGTGGATCACTCCTTCTTCTTGGTGTTGCCGATGATAGAGCTGGTATTCCTGCAACAAACCCTAACCTCACACCTGAAATCGAGGCAAAGGTTGCAGAGGTCGCTGCTCTTATCAAGGCTGGTACAGTTGTCGTAAGTGACAATGGTGCAGGTCTCATCAAATAAGAAATAATAGCTTAGTTAGGGCCGCCGTATTGAGGCGGCCCTTTGTGGATTCAAACAGCGCTTAGCGCCCTCATTGGAGACAGAATGAGTCATGTTATCGAAATGTTGGGGATTCGCAAGGAATTCCCGGGAATAGTCGCCAACGACAATATCAACCTGCAGGTTGAGGAAGGCGAAATCCACGCCATCCTTGGAGAAAACGGAGCAGGTAAGTCAACGCTGATGAGTATCCTTTTCGGCCTTTATCAAGCTGATAAGGGTATTATCAAGGTCAGGGGAAAGGAAGTATCCATAAAGAATCCTAATGATGCATTTGATCTTGGAATCGGAATGGTTCACCAACACTTCCAGCTTGTCCACAACTTTACAGTTGCAGAAAACATTATTCTTGGAAAGGAAGGTGGCTTTGTCTATGACATAAAGTCAGCATCCAAGAAAATAAAAGAAATATCCCGATGCTACGGTCTTGAGATCGAGCCGGATATGATTATCGAAGACATTACAGTGGGAATGCAGCAGAGAGTCGAAATATTGAAGATGCTCTATAGGGATGCAGATATCCTCATTTTCGATGAACCGACTGCTGTTCTTACCCCACAGGAAATAGAAGAGCTTATGTCGATCATGAAGAATCTTGCCGCTGAAGGGAAGAGCATTATTCTCATCACCCATAAGCTGGATGAAATCAAACAGGTTGCAGATAGATGTACCATCATCAGAAGAGGTAAGTTCATCGATGTTGTGGATGTAGCAAAGACTTCTGTCAACGATATGGCCGCCATGATGGTAGGTCGTCCTGTATCTTTCAAAGTTGAAAAGGCGCCCAAGACTCCAGGAGATGCTGTTTTGGAGATTGAAAACCTCAATGTCCTGAACAATAAAGGCGTCCTGGGAGTAAAAGACTTCTCCCTTTCCGTAAGAAAAGGTGAGATTGTCGGTATTGCAGGTGTAGATGGTAATGGTCAGACAGAGCTTATTGAGGCCATCACAGGATTGAGAAAGATCAAAGATGGAAAGATCAAGTTCCTTGGAGAAGATATTTCTTCCCTTTCCATAAAGGAAAGGAATGACAGGGGGTTGGGACATATTCCTGAGGATAGACAGAAGAGAGGTCTCATTCTCTCTTTCCCTATTCTCTACAATATGGTCATCAAGGATTTCGAGAAAAACCCCTTCTCCAAGAAAGGTATCTTGGATAAGGAAGTCATTAGAAAATACTCACAGGATATCGTAGATAAATTCGATGTAAGAAGCGGCGAGGGTGTAGACAGCCTTGCGGGAATGCTGAGTGGCGGAAACCAGCAGAAAGCCATTATTGGAAGAGAGGTTTCACTGGACCCCGATCTTTTGATAGCTGTACAGCCTACCCGTGGCTTGGATGTAGGAGCCATCGAGTTCATACACGAGGCCATTGTAGCCCAGAGAGATAAGGGCAAGGCTGTTCTTCTCGTATCCTTCGAACTTGATGAAATATTCAACCTCTCGGATAGAATTGCCGTCATCAGCGGTGGAAAACTCATCGATATCGTCAAGACTGAAGATACTGACGTCCACGAAGTAGGTTTGATGATGGCAGGAATCAAGAAGGATGATAAGGAGGAGGTAAGATGAAAAAGGAAACCGCTAAAGTAATTAAAAAGCCTTTGGAGGTAAAGAAAGTTCCATCTTTCCTGGTCTCCATCTCAACTGTATTCTTAGGTGTTCTTGCCGGTTCCATTTTGATTCTCATGATTGGAAAGAATCCTATCAAGGGTTTTGAACGCTTGTTATTCGGAGCCTTTTCCAACGTAAGAAGAGTAGGAAATACTTTGAGTATGTCCACCCAGTTGATTTTGATGGGGCTTTCCTTCTCTTTTGCCTATAAAACAGGTCTCTTTAACATCGGAGGTTCCGGCCAGATGCTTATGGGTGGTATTGTTTCCACTATTCTCGGCCACTATCTTCCTTCCTCCATGCCAAAGCCTCTATATGTAGTCATAGTTGTAATGGCAGCTCTGGCCACTGGAGCATTATGGGGACTCATTACTGGTTTTTTGAAGGCAAAGTTCAATGTCCACGAGGTTGTTTCCTCCATTATGCTTAACTGGATCGCCTTCTGGCTCTGCTATGATTTCATTCCTCGTTTCGTAAAGGACCAGGCGATTGCAGTCAAGTCGAAGCCTCTTCCTTTGTCCAGAACCCTGGGGACGGAGTGGCTTAGAAATGTTACAGGAATGAGCACCCTGAACTTCGGTTTCCTATTCGCCATTATTGCCTGCATTGTAGTCTGGTTTATTCTTGAGAAGACGACCCTTGGCTTTAACCTCAAGGCTGTAGGTGCCAACAAGTACTGTGCTGAATATGCAGGTATCAAGATTCATAAATCTATAATGATCAGTATGGCTATCGCCGGTTCCCTGGCAGGCTTGGCTGGTCTTACTTATTACTGTGGTTACTCGAACCTTATGGAGATGGGAAAAATGCCTAACGAAGGCTTCGACGGTATCGCCGTAGCCCTTCTTGGAAACTGTTCTCCTATAGGAGTCTTCTTTGCAGCCATATTCTTCGGCGCCTTGAAAATGGGAAAAGGTTCTCTTGCAGCAACAGGTATTCCTACAGAGCTGGCGGACACAATCATCGCTACAATCATATATTTCGCAGCTACAAGTATCCTTATCGCCTCCTTCTGGAAGAAGGTCTTTAAAAAGTGCTATGAAAAAAAGTTGGCGAAATATGAAGGGGAGGAAAAGAAATGAACGGTATTTGGGACGTAATCAAAATCATAATCCCCGGAGCCATCGCTTATACAATGCCTATTTTGATGGGTGCTTTAGGCGGATTGTATTCAGAAAGAAGTGGTGTAACAAACCTGTGTATTGAAGGTTTGATGCTTTTTGGTTGTTTCGCTTCTGCAGCGACAATTGTAAAGCTGCAGGCCTTGGGAATGGATTATACTCTGTCGATTGTCTGTGGTATCTGTGTTGCAATGCTTGCATCAATGGCCCTCTCTTATCTTCATGCCTTGGCTTCCATAAAGCTTAAGGCTGACCAGACCATAAGCGGAACGGCCATTAATATGGTGTCCTCGGCTCTATCCCTATTCTTGGCTCAGACCATTACAGGAAGCGGAAATATTACAATTGTCAGAGGAATCGTGAGAAGAAATATTCCTCTTCTATCCAAGATACCTGTTCTTGGCCCTCTCTTCTTCTCTCAGACATATTGGACAACTTGGCTTTGCCTTTTGGTGTGGGGAGCATCATTTTTCCTTCTATATAAGACAAACTTCGGCCTTAGACTCCGTGCCTGTGGAGAGCATCCTTCTGCTGTCGCATCCGCCGGTGTCAACGTCCATAAAATGAGATACATCGGAGTTCTCCTTTCCGGAGTTCTTTCAGGTCTGGGTGGAGCTGTAATCCTTGTAACCTATGCCGGTGAATACAACAGTGGCGCAGGAATCAACGGATTGGGCTTCCTGGCCATTTCAGCTCTCATCTTCGGTCAGTGGAAGCCCCTTGGAATCTTGGGTTCCACAGCTTTCTTCGGTCTCTTTATGACCATTGCCAATACAGGACGTGTAATACCTGGAATTGCAAACATCCCTACAGGCTTCTTGGGACTCTTCCCATATCTTGCTACTCTCATTGCCTTGATTCTTTCAAGTAAGAAGAGTAGGGCGCCTCTTGCTTCAGGCCAGCCGTTCTAATTTCGAGGAGGTCTGATGACCTCCTTCATTTTTGGTAGTATCATCGGGATATGACGGAATTGTTTGTTTTATTCTTTGTTCCTTTTATAGGAACGATGTTGGGGTCTGCAGCTGTTTTCTTTCTCCCCAAGGGCTTGGGAGTAAAGACTGAAAAGGTAGTGCTAGGATTTGCTTCAGGAGTCATGATCGCCGCTTCAGTGTGGTCATTGCTTCTCCCGGCAATAGAATCCTCCTCGTATTATACAGCTGCCTTTGGTTTTCTTCTGGGAATAATCTTCCTTCTTGCTTTGGATTTTGTGATTCCTCACCTTCACCCTCATGCAGAGACGCCGGAGGGACCCAAGTCCAAGATTTCAAAATCCATTCTTTTGATCTTCTCAGTTACACTGCACAATATTCCTGAAGGCATGGCTGTAGGAGCTGCCGCCGCAGTTTCGTTTGCCACAGGCTCTCCTGTGCCTATGGCATCAGCCTTGGCTCTATCCATAGGTATTGCACTTCAGAACCTTCCTGAAGGAATGGTTGTGGCGATGCCTTTATTGGAAAATGGAAAGAAGAAATGGAAAGCCTTCGGCCTGGGGACGCTATCGGGGATAGTGGAACCTATGGGCTCCTTTGTCGCCTTTATATTTGTGGCTAAAGTCACCTCTCTTTTACCTGTGTTGCTTTCCTTTGCCGCAGGAGCAATGTTCTACGTAGTCGTTGAAGAGCTTATTCCTGAGATGAGCGAGGGGGAACACTCGAATATAGGAACTGTAGGAGCTGCCCTGGGATTTGCAATAATGATGATGTTGGATGGAATATTCGGCTGATGGGATTCCTTTGTTCCCTGAAATGATAAATGCAGTCTTATAGGGTGGAATATACAGTTTCTCAAGGGCTGCATTTATGTCTTCAAATGACGGAGAGAGAAATATTAAGAATGAGTAAAAATAGTTCTTGCTCTATTTGAAAACCCGTGTAAGAATATTGTCTGTTGCAGGAGAAAGGACTGCAACTCCCTAAAGGGGACAAGGAGGTTGCCGCTGAGATGTAGTCCAGCGGTATTTTTTTTATACATAATGATAATTATGTTTGGGGAATAAGTTTAATTACTTGTTTTCTTTATTGCTAACACACTTGCACCTTAAGCTATTTTGTTTGATATAATTATATCGGTGGGGGATATGTGAAAAGAATAGTTCCTGTTTTGTTGGTGTTATGTCTTATTGGTGTTTCCTGTGGAACATCCAGGTTTACTTTTGATCGTACTGAAAAGAATATAAGAGAGCTTGGAGGAACCTACAGTAAAGAAGTAGGCGAAGAGATTTCCAAGATATACAAGAATGGTGGTATCGAGGAAGTGATCGACACAGTATATCAAGTGGACTACCAGGGAGGAGATCCCTACGTTGTAGTCGAAGGATATCTTGGGGAAGAAGCCTACGAAGAGTTCAAGAAGGCTGTAAAGGATCTGAAGCTTGAAATCGAGAATTTGAGAATGGGCGTGGATCTGGCGAAGGATCAGATCGGAGGGAACGAAGGTCTGGCCATTGCTGTATTGAATGAAACATATCCTGAAGGTTTGGTCATCGAGGCTCTTGGAGGACTGGATAAGAAGAACACCCAGGACTTCAAGACTATTTTGGATGAAAAGAAAGCCTTGAGGGATGAACTCAGGACAATTCTTGATGAGCTTGGCATAGAAGGCATTAAAGATGCCTTGGTGGCTGAGGAATATACTGAAAAAGATATTGAAACATACTTGGGTAAGAGTACTCTCGATGACGCAAAGCTTATGTTTGCCAAAGAAACAGGAACGGATGGTTTTGTTCCTATAGCAAAGAGTTCAACTGCCAATGCCATGGAGTTTGTCGCCCATAGCGATGAAGATCAAGGTGTGGAAGAAAAGGAAGAGATGCCGATTATAAACTACATAATCATAGATCTTATAGTCGTAGCTTTGACATATATCTTCGCCGCAGTTGCAAGAAGCTCCTATAGAGGACCTTTGTCTCCTATAGTATCTTTGATTGTGGTTGCAGTAATTGCTGTAGTCGCCATAGCGGCAGCTACAGTGGTAATGGGATGGTCGCCATACTGGCTTGGTATATTGTTGGTGCTTCCTGCTTATTTCGTCCTTACTATAGAGATGAGGTTTTAAGCTGTATTTCAGATAGCTTATCCAGAATCTCTCTGTGATAGAAGAATTCATCAAGGGCAATGAGGCCTGCTCCTTCAAGAAGCGCTTTATCTGCCTTTTCAGACTTTATTATAGTGACACTTCTTCTCTCTGGAGGAAGTGTCATTATCATTTTGTCCTGGACTGACGCATAGAGATCCTTGGGCATAGAAGACATTTCACCTGTTATCATGACGCTTTCGGCACCTGTAGCCTGTACAGCCTCAGCAAGGGCGAAAGCCATGGCTGAAGATACATCATCTATAGCCAACAGGCCCTTTTCTTCTGTCAAAAGACGCCTGTACTGGCTGATGCCTGTGCTTTCTTTTATTGCTCTTCCCGATGCTACTGCAGATAAGCATCCGTCTCCTCCACAGCTGCATTTTATTCCTTTGGTCACCTTCATGTGCCCGAAAGATGGAATGGAGAACATACAGCCCTTGGGCCAGGAGGCTTCTATTTCGTCTCCCCAAGAGACGAAGAAGGTGTTGTCAAGGTCATCCCTGCCTTCCATTTCCCCTTTTGCCTGGGCTTCAGCTCTGGTTTTGTAGATGATGGGCCAAGGGAAGACATCCTTGGGGATATCATTCTCGGTTCCGATTACTGTGACTCCGAAAACCCTCGGATTGTCTTGGGTCATTTTCTTTACGAAAGAGCCGATATATTCCCCAAGGCTATCGTCATTGGGAAATCTTTCATATCTCAAGACATTTCCCTTCAAATCGGAAGCGCTGGCAACTACATTGCTGAGAGAGAATATGAAGGAGAAGACTCTTCCTCCGTTTCTCTCAATGGAAAGAATGGTTGCAGGCCTGCCTTGGGTGGTGTTGTCCAGAGGACCTGAATATAAAAAACCTTCTTTTATCAGGGAATCCGTTATCTCGGATACAGATACTTTATTTATGACAAGTTCCCTTGAAAGCTCGGCACGGGACATATCCCTTTTCCTGAGGGCATCAAGTACTTTAAGTCTATTTATCTTTCTGGCGTTATCGGGTCTTGAGAAATCCATGGAACCATTATAACAAAAAAGTTACAGGAATTGGGAATAAGAGATTTTTTATTGTGTTTCTCTTTGTTGTTTTTTCATGAAAGTATTGCCGACAGGGTTTTTCATTATTAAATTACACTCTTAGACAGTATGGAGGAATTATGTCTAACAAAAAGTTTAAGACTGAAGTTGCAGACCTATTGCAGCTGCTTATCCATTCCCTTTATTCAAACAAAGAGATTTTTCTACGTGAACTTATTTCCAATGCTTCAGATGCCATCGATAAGCTGAAGTATTTATCAATGGTCGACGGCCCTCTCAAGGGCTACTCCTTCGATCCAAAGATCCAGATTTCCTTTACAGAAGAAGGAGAGAGAATCCTTAAGATCAGCGATAACGGTATCGGAATGAACGAGGAGGACCTGAACAACAACCTGGGTACAATCGCTTCTTCCGGAACAAAGAAGTTCTTGGCTTCACTTAGTGAAGATGCAAAGAAGGACTCAAACCTCATCGGTCAGTTCGGTGTAGGTTTCTACTCTGCATTTATGGTCTCCAAGAAGATCGAAGTCATCTCCAGGAAGGCTGGAGAGAACGAGGCTTATATTTGGTCAAGCACCGGTGAGAATTCATACTCAATCGAGAGTGCCGAGAGAGATGAGCAGGGTACTACAATCATCCTTCACCTGAACGATGATGATACCACCTACGCTACACGTTGGACCCTTGAAAGCCTTATCAAGAAGTATTCCGACCACGTTGCATACCCTATCTATCTTGAGTATGACCAGACCCACTACGAAGATGAGAAGGATGCAGAGGGCAATCCCAAGAAGACAATCGAGCATAAGAACGAACAGATCAACTCCTGTTCCGCTCTTTGGAGAAGAAACAAGAGTGAACTGAAGGAAGAGGATTATAAGGAGTTCTATAAGAACAACTACAATGACTACGAAGATCCTCTCTTCTATATCCACACCAAGGCTGAAGGAACCACAGAGTACACGACACTCTTCTTCATTCCTTCCAAAGCTCCAATGGACATGAACTATGCCGACTATAAGCCAGGTGTGAAGTTATATGTAAAGAGAGTCTACATTACAGACGATGACAAGACCCTTCTTCCTACATATCTCAGATTCGTAAGAGGTATCATCGATAGTGAAGATCTTCCTTTGAACGTATCAAGAGAGATTCTCCAGGAGAACAAGATCATGAGCACTATCAGAAACGGTAGTGTAAAGAAGCTCTTGAGCGAGTTCAAGAAACTTAGTGAATCCAATCCAGAGCTCTTTGAAAAGTTCATCAAAGAGTACAACAGACCTCTTAAGGAAGGTCTCTACTCCGATTACGCAAATAGAGACACTATCCTTGAAATCGTAAGATACAAGTCCAGCGAAAAAGAGGGATATGTATCCTTGAAAGAGTACAAGGAGAGAATGAAGGAAGGACAGAAGGCCATTTACTATATTGCAGGTGGAAAAGAGAATGTCCTTAAGGCTTCTCCTCTTGTAGCCGCCTTCAAGAAGAAAGGATATGAAGTCCTGATCCTTGACGATGACATTGACGAGTTCGTTATCTCAACTGTTCCTGAATACGATTCCGTTCCTCTCAAGGCCATCAACCGCTCGGATGCTATGGATGATATCCAGACGGAAGAGGAGAAGAAGGAACTTGAAGGTAAGTCCGCTGTTGCAGAAAAAATCGCTGCAGCCCTTGGAGACAAGGTTAAGAAGGTCATCCC
>JALFRH010000142.1 GCA_022785155.1 Spirochaetales bacterium | reverse complement strand
CAGTTTGAATGGAAGGGGATCTTTCAATAATTATTTCTCCCTTTCCTATGAAAACCTGAGACAGAGAGGCGTGGGGCGCCGCCACACTTATGGCTGGGGAGCAAAACTTGCAGCCTTCAACCTTCAGCCTTCCCTTTCACTCTTTGCCTACATTCCAGGAATTTTCCCATATAACCCGATTTCGCCTTTGGACTATGCCATTCCTTTTGTAGTGGAAGGAATCATAGACATGGATAAGGTGTCTCTCTTCTCCCGTTTCCATTTGCTGACTTATGAAGTCCAGAAAAGCCTGAGGTTCCTTTCCTTGTATTTCACTCACTTGGACTTGTATGCCAAGTACGGCTTCTCTTGGTTCTATGACGGAGAGTCCTTATCCCAGTATTCTTTGGGGTTATCCACGACACTATCTCCTGTTTTAGGGCAATTATCCAGAATCCAAGTAGAAATTGGAGCTGAACTAAACTACAATGAAGAGACAGGCATGAAAGTCAAGTTTGTTCTTGGGGCGCACTGATGGTTATTGTTTTCTTAGCTTTGGTTTTATTTGTAATTATTGTCTTCACTTTCATTCTCTACAAAATGATCTTTGCACCAAGAAAGGAAGAAGACCCAAGAATAGTGCCGGATGACGAGCAGTATCAGGAATTCAAGAATGAAACTGTGGAAATGGTTACGGCCCTGATGGAGAGAGAGTATGAAAAAGTCTCCATCATATCCTATGATGCCCTTCGTCTCTGCGGCAGATGGTACGAGGGGGAGGAAGATAAGCCGACGGCAATTCTTTTCCACGGATACAGAGGTAGTGCCTATAGAGATTTCTCCGGGGGCAGCGCCATGCTTTTCAAGAAAGGCTGGAATGTCCTTATCGTCGACGAAAGATCCCATGGTATGAGTGAAGGCAGGGCCATAACCTTCGGCATCAAAGAGCGTTATGATGTTGTGGACTGGGTAAGCTATGTCGTGGACCGAAAGGGAAAAGAAAAGGACATCTATCTCTTCGGTATATCCATGGGAGCCGCCACTGTGCTTATGGCTTCACCCCTCTTGGATAAATCCACTGTCAGGGGAATCATCGCTGATTGCCCCTATTCCTCTCCTGTAGCCATTATTTCCTGTGTCATGAAAAAGATGAAGCTCATCCCCTCTCTTCTTATTCCTTTTGTCAAACTATCAGCCCGAATTTGGGGTAGATTCAATCTTGAGGCAGAGAGTGCATCGGAAGCTGTAAAAAAGACGGATATTCCTATTTTGTTGATCCATGGAGAAGACGATAGATTTGTTCCATGTGATATGAGCCGGAGCATTCATGAGGCCAATCCGGAATTGATTAGATTTGAAATCTTTCCAAGGGCAGGCCATGGATTATCATTTATGGTGGACAATAAACGCTACAACAGGGTTGTGGATGAGTTCTTTGCTTCTTTGATGACTAAGTGACAAAAAAAGATGCCCTCAATAAAGAGCATCTTAGGTCATTTACAGAATGAACGACTCTCCGTCATCGGGGACATATATATTTCCAGAGAAGCCTTTTTCTGCATCCTTTGTGTATCTTTCCTTTCTTGTGGCAAGAGTCTTGTCTTCCGTGTGGTATAGGATAAGGTTCTTTACAGAGAGGCTTTCAGCCAGCCTTCCTGCATCCATTGCAGTGCTGTGGTGCTTTTCATAGGGCTTGAATCTTTCCCTGTCTTCATAAGTGCAGAAAGCCTCGTGTGCCATCCAGTCGGCGTTTTTTGCCAGGTCGTAGTTCCTTTCGGAAAGGGGCTCGTCTCCTGGATCCACAAAGACCTTTGTCCCTTCATATTCCATTCTGAAACCGAACTGTTTCATCTTGGTGGAACCCAAGTCGAAGACAGTGAACTTATTACCAATGATGGTCCTTTCATCCCTATCTTCATGGATGGAGAAAATGATTCTGTCTCCAAAAAGGGAGGTGACTTTATTTGGCAGTATTGTTTTTGATACATAGATGATGAAGTCCGCAAGCTCCTTATGGGCATACACGGTAAGAATACCATCCATCTTACCTTTGTTCATTGTCTCCCCGATTCTTCTTATAAGCCAAAAAATACCAAAGATATGGTCTGAATGGGCATGGGTGACGAAAATATCGTGGATATTGGAAAGCTCTATGTTTTCTCTTTCCAATATCTTCAATATGCCGTTTCCACCACCTGCATCCACTATCATGGTTCCATTTTCATTCTCAATGGCGAGGCAGGTATTATAACAGTCCACGGCCTGTGCGTTGCCGGTTCCAAGAATTCTAAGTCTAGTCATGAGGATATAATAGTAGGAATCAAAACTTTTGTCTTAATATAGCAGTATATAGTGTATAATGTTTTCACAATTTAGGAGTCGATATGGGATTAATCAAAGCAGCAATAAAGAGTTTCGGGGGAGTATTTGCAGACCAGTGGAAGGAATACTTTACTTGTGATGCCCTTTCTTCCGATGAACTAGTAAAGAAAGGCGAAAAACATAACTCGAAAAGAAGTGTAAACACCAAGGGGTCGGATAACGTAATTTCCAATGGATCTGGAATCGTAGTCGCCGACGGCCAGTGTATGATGATAGTAGATAGTGGTAGGATCGCGGAATTCTCTGCAGAACCTGGAGAGTATACCTATGACTCTTCTTCCGAGCCTAGTGTATTCTACGGTGGTTTTGGAAAAGGCCTTTTGGATTCTTTCAAGGCCATGGGAAGAAGAATTGGGTATGGAGCCGACGAAGCAAGGGACCAGCGTGTCTATTACTTCAATACAAAGGAAATCCTTGACAATAAGTTCGGTACACCCAATCCTGTGCCCTTCAGGCTTGTTGATAAAAGAATAGACCTGGATATAGATGTATCTGTAAGGTGTGCAGGTGTCTATTCCTATAGAATCTCAGATCCTATGAAGTTCTATAAATCCATTGCAGGTAACCTTTCAGGTACCTTCTACCGCTCTTCTTTGGATTCCCAGCTTAAGAGCGAGTTCATCTCCAGCCTTCAGCCTGCCTTCGGACGTCTCTCTCAAATGGGCATGAGACCAAATGAGATAGTGACACACACAACGGAACTTGAAGAAGCTTTGAACAATGTCCTGTCTGACAAGTGGGGTGAAAACAGAGGTCTGGAAGTTGCAACAGTGGCTATTGCAACCCTGACTATTCCTGAAGAAGACCAGGAGTTGATAAAAAACGCCCAGATGTCTGTAGTTTATTCAGACGCTTCAAGGGCTGCAGGCTTATTTGTCTCTTCCCAGGCTGAAGCCATGAAGAAGGCTGCTGAAAACAAAAATGGAGCTTATGCCGGCTTTATGGGCATGAACATGGCAGGGGGAGCAGATACCTCCTCTCTCTTCAAAATGGCCCAGGAAAAAAAGGGCAAAGAAGAGAGCGGGGATTTCTGGACTTGTTCCTGTGGCGCCAAGAATAAAGGCAAGTTCTGCACAGAGTGCGGGGCACAGCGTAGGACCCTGTCTTCCTGGGTCTGCTCCTGTGGCGCTGTAAACACTGGAAAATTCTGCTCTGAATGCGGCAAGAAACGCCCTGAGGCAAAGAAGTGCCCTTCCTGTGGCTGGAGCGCCAAGGAGGGAGAGAATCCAAAGTTCTGTCCTGAGTGTGGCCAGAAGCTGGAGTAAGCTGTGTTACAGGAGTTTAAGTGTCCCAATTGTGGCGGATCAGTGGAATTCGACTGGTCCAGCCAGAATATGAAATGTCCCTATTGTGATACAGAGTTCGATACTGAAGGCTTGAAGGAAGCGAAGGCTGAAGAGGAAAGGTTTTCTTCAGATAGGGCTTCTTTTGAGAAAAGCGGGAGAATGTGGCAGGAAGAGGGTGTAAGACACTACATCTGCCCTTCCTGTGGTGGGGAGATAATCGCAGAGAACACAGAGGCTGCACTTTCCTGCCCTTGGTGTGGTAATCCTGTGGTATTGAAAGAGCAGTTTGAAGGTGAACTTAGGCCTGATCTTGTGATTCCATTCAAGAAAGGTAAGGAAGAGGCAAAGGAGATGTTCTATAAACATCTATCCGGGAAAAAGCTTCTTCCTCCTATTTTCCACGAAAAAGCCCATATCGATGAAATAAAGGGAGTATATGTTCCTGTTTGGATATTTGATGCTGAAATCAACGGCCATATGTCCATACCGGCTTTTCGCACTACTGTTTGGAGCGATGCAAAATATACTTACACAAGAACCAGCCACTTTCTTCTTTTGAGGGATGGACGAATGGAAGTGAAAAACCTTCCTGTAGATGGCTCGACAAAAATGCCGGATTCCATTATGGAGCCCCTTGGGCCATGGAAAATGGAGGATGCCGTGGATTTTGAAACAGCCTATCTCTCCGGCTATTTGGCAGATAAATATGATGTGGATGCCGATGAAAGCTCCAAAAGGGTATTGGAAAGGGCAAAGAGCTCAGTAGAAAAAAGGCTTTCCGCAACCATAGGGCCATATATGAGAGGCCCTGGGGCGCATAGCGATATCTCAATGACTGGAGGCAGGGAACGATATGTCCTTCTTCCACTTTGGATCCTTCGCACCAAGTATGAAGGGAAGGACTGGTACTTTGCAATGAACGCCCAGACAGGAAAACTGGTAGGCAATCTTCCTATGGATAAAGGAAGGAGAAACAAATACTTCCTCCTTGCCTTTTTCTCTTGTGGCTTGGTTGGTGCCTTGATTTCCACTTTGGTCCAGATATTGTAGGAGGAAGAATGAAGAAGATAGCTGTATTTTTAGTATTCTGTCTCTTTGTCTTCTCTCTAGAAGCAATGACCCTGGTGGAAGACAGAATAGGTTTATTGAGTGAAACGGAAAAAAAATATGTTCTTTCTACGTTGGATAAAGCATCCCAGGAAAGCGGACTCTCTCTAGGTGTTGTAATTGCAAATGGAAGCGAAGGAAAGGGTGACATGGCCTTTGCCGACGACTTCTACGACATGTATATAAACGACGATGACGGGGTATTGCTCTTTCTCAATTATGGAGAAAGAAGCGTTTATATCTCCACCACTGGTTATGGAATGTATGCTGTAGACGATAGCGGTGAAGAAATTGTATTTGATGCAATGATGCCTAATCTTGAAAGAGGAGAGTGGGCTGAGGCTTTCTCTGTATTTGCATTGTCTGTATTGGAACTGGCAAGGGATTATACATATTCCGATTATGGAAATACTGTTTATGACATGGACACAGGTAGGTTCATGGAGGTGGAAAGGGAAGAGGAAAAGACCTTCGATTGGGCCCTTGTTGTCATTTCCTTCCTTGTACCTGGAATCGCCGCGGGCATTATCACCACCTGTGTAATGAAGAGTAAACTCAAGAGCGAAAGAATGGTTGATAATGCGGAAGACTATGTAGTTCCATCATCTTTTGTATTGAATGTCAGTAAAGATATTTTTCTTTATTCTACAGTATCGAAGGTAAAAAAGCCCCAGAACAACTCTGGATCCTCTTCCCGTTCCTCTTCGGGCCATTTCTCATCTTCCGGCCGTATGCATGGTGGTGGAGGACGTAGGTTCTAGATCAGCTCCAGGAAAACTGGAGCATTATCATATCTTGTATCCCACTCCCAAAAAGAGACCCAGCATTACAGGATTGCTGTCATCGAAAAGGAGAGTATAGCTACCTTCCATTCCACCCATAAGAATGAAGCCAGGGTCTGAAAAGGCATAGCTGAGGGAGAGAATACCACCCAGTCCAATGCCGAAGGTTCCATGGTTGTTGCCGAAGGTAGTGAATATGGAAGGACCTAAGGATAGGTTGATATACAAGGAGGATGTAGGCTTGAAGGATGCTCCTGCACCTCCTATGTAGGATAGTCCCATTTGATCCAAGCCATGGTCATTGAAAAGACCAGAGAAAACCATGTCGAAATGACTGGAGAAGAGCGGGTTGATCCAATTTTCATTTCTGCTGTCTACAATCAGATTGTCGTCATGGAAGAATAGGCCTCCTTGAACAGTTTTCGATGCACTATCTTTTGTGACACTTCCTCCTGTAGCATAGATTCCTCCAGCATAAAGTATGGACAAAGAAAGAGTTAGACATATTGTAAGAAGTAGTTTTTTCACAGGCTTCTCCTTAATGGAAAAATAAGGTGAAGTACTGAAAATGAAAAGAAAAATCCTCCAAAGATTGCTCTATGGAGGATTATTTCAGGCCAAAACCAATCAGTCGTTATAGAGATTGATGAGCTTCATGAGATGCTCGTATCTAGCCTTGGCTTCTTCTTCGTTAGCCTTGAAAAGAACATCAGCTCTTGCTGGGAACTCACGTGTGAGTCTTGAGTAACGAGCTTCGTTCAAGAGGAACTCCTGGTATCCGCCGGCTGGAGCCTTGGAATCAAGAGTAAACTTCTTCTCTGCAGCAGGATTGTATCTGAAGAGGTTCCAGTAACCGCAGTCGACAGCCTTCTTCATTTCCTTCTGACAGTTAGCCATACCACCCTTGATGGAGTGCATTTCACAAGGAGCGTAACCAATTACAAGTGATGGGCCATCGTATGCTTCTGCTTCTGTAATAGCCTTGATTGTCTGGTTTGGATTAGCACCCATAGCAACCTGAGCAACATATACATAACCATACTGCATTGCGATTTCTGCAAGACTCTTCTTCTTTACTTCCTTACCGGCAGCTGCGAACTGAGCAACCTGACCGATGTTGGAAGCCTTGGAAGCCTGTCCACCTGTGTTGGAGTAGACTTCTGTATCGAAGACGAAGATGTTTACGTTCTTCTTGCTTGCGATGACGTGGTCAAGACCACCGTAGCCGATGTCGTAAGCCCAACCGTCACCACCGAAGATCCATACGGACTTCTTGTTGAGGTAAGACTTCTTTGCAAGGATTGCCTTTGCCTTGTCACAGCCACAAGCTTCGAGAGCAGCGACGAGAGCCTTTGTAGCATCCTGGTTCTTTACGCCGTCTTCCTTAGTATCCAACCAAGCCTGAGCAGCTGCCTTTACGTCTTCCTTCTCTGCATTTGCTGCGAGATCTGCAACCTGAGCTGCCAAGTCTTCCCTGATCTTGTCCTGTCCGACGAACATACCAAGTCCGTGCTCTGCGTTATCTTCGAAGAGTGAGTTGCACCAAGCTGGTCCCTTTCCTTCCTTGTTTGTGCAGTAAGGAGATGTTGCAGCAGGGCCGCCCCAAATTGAAGAACAACCTGTAGCGTTGGAGATGAACATTCTGTCACCAAAGAGCTGAGTGATGAGACGAGCATAGCTTGTTTCAGCACAACCTGCACAAGAACCGGAGAACTCCAACATTGGCTGCTTGAACTGGCTGCCCTTTACAGTGTTGTCCTGCATATCCTTCTTCTCGGATACCTTGGAGACACAGTAATCGAATACGCTCTGCTGATCCATCTGGCTTTCCATACCTGTCATAGCAAGAGCACCTGTAGGACATACGCTTACACAAACGGAACAACCCATACAGTCGAGAGGGGAGATACCGATTGTGAACTTATAGACGCCCTTACCCTTACCAGCCTTCACATCGACGATCTTAGCTGCTTCAGGAGCATTCTTAGCTTCCTCTTCTGTGAGGGCAAATGGTCTGATTGTTGCATGAGGACATACGTAGGAGCACTGGTTGCACTGGATACACTTGGAGCTATCCCAAACAGGAACAGATACTGCGACGCCTCTCTTCTCGTATGCTGAAGCACCGAGCTCGAACTGACCGTCGACGTGATCCATGAATGCAGATACCGGGAGGCTGTCTCCATCCATCTTGTCGATAGGATCCAGGATGGAAGTAACCATCTTTACAAGTTCCTTTCTTCCTTCCTTCTCGACTGTCTTGACTTCATCAACAGCATCGGCCCACTCAGCTGGAACATCGATCTTGACAAATGCTGTAGCACCGAGGTCGATAGCCTTGTGGTTCATGTCTACGATATCCTGACCCTTCTTGAGGTAAGACTGAGTAGCCTTTTCCTTCATGTGCTGGATTGCTTCCTCCTGTGGCATGACCTTTGCAAGTGTGAAGAATGCAGACTGGAGGATTGTGTTTGTTCTCTTGCCCATTCCAATCTTCTGAGCCAAGTCGATGGCGTCGATTGTGTAGAGCTGGATGTCGTTCTTTGCAATGTATCTCTTTGCAGCTGCATCCAAGTGGTGGTTCAATTCCTCGAAAGACCACTGGCAGTTGATCATGAAGATACCGCCCTTCTTGACGTCCTGGACCATCTTGAAGCCCTTTGTGACGTAGGATGGGTTGTGACAAGCAACGAAGTCTGCCTTGTTGATGTAGTATGGGCTTCTGATAGGGCTGTCACCGAATCTGAGGTGGGAGATTGTTACACCGCCAGTTTTCTTGGAGTCATACTGGAAGTAAGCCTGGACATACTTATTTGTGTAGTCTCCGATGATCTTGATGGAGTTCTTGTTTGCACCGACTGTACCATCACCACCGAGACCCCAGAACTTACATTCGATTGTTCCAGGAGCAGCTGTGTTAGGACAATCCTTGTTCTCTGCGAGGGAGAGGAATGTAACATCATCGTTGATGCCGATTGTGAACTGCTTCTTAGGCTGATCCTTCTTGAGTTCATCATATACGGCGAATACAGATGCTGGAGTTGTATCCTTGCTTCCGAGACCATAGCGTCCGCCGATGACCTTCAAGCCTGTCTTGCCGTTTTCAGCAAGAGCTGTAACAACATCCAAGTAAAGTGGTTCGCCAAGTGCACCTGGCTCCTTTGTTCTGTCAAGGACAGCGATGCTCTTACATGTTGAAGGGATGGCAGCAATAAGCTTATCTGCTCTGAATGGTCTGTAGAGTCTTACCTTTACGAGACCGACTTTTTCTCCATGGGCGTTGAGGTAGTCGATGACTTCTTCTGCAACATCGCAGATACTTCCCATAGCGATGATTACTCTATCTGCATCTTCTGCGCCATAGTAGTTGAAGAGCTGGTAGTTTGTTCCAAGCTTTTCGTTGATCATAGCCATGTACTTCTCGACAACTGCAGGAAGTTCATCATAGAACTTGTTGCAAGCTTCTCTGTGCTGGAAGAAAACGTCTCCGTTTTCATGAGAACCTCTCATGTGAGGATGCTCAGGATTGAGAGCGTGGTCTCTGAATGCCTGTACAGCATCCATATCGCACATTTCCTTAAGATCATCATAATCCCATACAGCAATCTTCTGGATTTCATGGGATGTTCTGAAACCATCGAAGAAGTTGATGAATGGAACCTTTCCGCTGATTGCGGCAAGGTGGGCCACAGGAGAAAGATCCATGACTTCCTGTACGTTGCCTTCACAAAGCATTGCGAAACCTGTCTGGCGGCAAGCCATAACGTCGCTGTGGTCACCGAAGATGTTCAATGACTGGGTTGCGACTGTTCTTGCAGAAACGTGGAAGACACATGGGAGCTGCTCTGCTGCAATCTTATACATGTTAGGGATCATCAGTAAGAGACCCTGGGAAGCAGTGTATGTGGATGTGAGGGCACCGGCTCCAAGTGAACCGTGGACTGCACCAGCAGCACCTGCTTCAGACTGCATTTCGACAACCTTGACCTGTGTTCCGAAGATGTTCTTCAGGCCATTAGCACTCCACTGGTCTACAAAGTCCGCCATAGGGCTTGATGGAGTGATAGGGTAGATACAGGCAACCTCACTGAATGCATAGCTTACGTGTGCCGCAGCGTTGTTGCCGTCCATGGATTTCATTTTTCTCACCATGAAGAGCCTCCTTGTAGTATTAACCAGAAGGATTAATCCTATCTGGACCGGGGTTAACCATTTTTTTATGCATGTTTTGGGAAAAATACTTTATCGCCAAAATCTGCATTCTACTTAAGGATAAACTCAAATAGAGGAGATTTCAATTACAAAGACCTATTTATTTCTTTTTATACAGACATCGTTTTTAACGATTCCGAAAGAAAATGAGCCGAAACAGGGGCGGTTATCGTAGTAGTCGTCTATGGAAATACCTGGAAAAAAAGATTGTATAAAGGAAAAGATGAATTCTCATTTTCAGAGGGGATATGGACAAAAAAAGGGTACGCCGAAACGTACCCGCAATAAAGTGAGGGGAATTACTTTCCGAAGTATCTCTTCAAGAGACCAGCGAAAGCCTTTCCATGTCTAGCTTCATCTCTAGCCATTTCATGAACTGTGTCATGGATAGCATCAAGGTTATACTGCTTTGCAAGCTTGGCAAGATCTGTCTTACCCTTTGTAGCGCCGTTTTCAGCCTCGACTCTCATCTCGAGGTTCTTCTTTGTGCTGTCTGTTACGACTTCGCCAAGAAGTTCAGCAAACTTTGCAGCATGCTCAGCTTCTTCAAGACCAGCCTTTTCCCAGTACATACCGATTTCAGGATAACCTTCTCTATGAGCGACTCTAGCCATAGCAAGGTACATACCTACTTCTGTGCATTCGCCTTCGAAGTTAGCTCTGAGGCCATCGATGATTTCCTTCTTTACTTCTTCTGGAACATCAGCTCCGAATTCCTTGCCTACACCTACCTTGTGCTCTGCAGCCCAAGCCATATCAGCCTTCTGTTCTATGAACTTGCTTCCTGGAACCTTGCACTGTGGGCAGAACTCTGGTGGGACATCACCTTCATATACGTAACCGCAAACTGGACAAACCCATTTCTTCATAACTTTATCCTCCGTATAAAACTTTGATATGGTCTTTTCGACCTATTGGAAATATAACAATCTTTCCAAAAAAAGCAAATAGTTTGTTAAATTTAACTCATAAGAATTCAGCTTTAACAAATGCAAAATACACCTTTTCTATACATTGTAACTTTGAAAAGATGGTATCTTTTCTTTCGGAGGATCAAATGGACGCTTTGGATGCCATTCTGAATAGAAGAAGTGTAAGAGTCTTCAAAGAAGACCCCGTAGATGGAAAAGACCTGGAGAAGATTCTTAAGAGTGGATTGGCAGGGCCCAGTGCATGCAATAGACGCCCTGTGGAGCTTATAGTCATAGAAGACAAGGCTGTCATGGCTTCTCTTCTTCCCAAGAGATTGGAGGCAAAACCTCTGTCGTCAGCTCCTATCGCTGTAGTTGTGGCTGTAGATACATCGAAGGCAATAAGACGTGCCCCATTATATTGGGCATGCGACGCCTCGGCCTCCGTGGAGAATATGCTTGTTGCCGCCACAAGCCTTGGCCTCGGATCTTTATGGATGGGAGTCTGGCCCCAGGAAGATAAAATCGAGAGTATAAGAAAAGCGCTTTCCCTTCCATCCAATATCGTTCCATATGCTGTCCTTGCCCTGGGAAAACCAGGAGACCAGGGGGAACCTATGTGGAAGAAGGATGAAATCGAGGAAAAGATCCATTGGGAGAAATGGTGATGCAGGAGAGATCTTTTATTACACCTTTGAAAGAGAGCATTGAAGACAAGAAGAAAGAATTGACGGAAAAAATGGAGAAGCAGATGATGAAGCGTCTCCAAAGCTCCACCTATCCCATGAGGGAGCTTCTTGCCTTCTATAGATGCGCCATGATGGAAGTGGAGACAAAGTTCAGGGTTCTGGATGAACAATTTTCCTTGTCCCATGACCGCAATCCCATTGAAAGTATTTCTTCTCGTCTGAAAACATTGGACCATATATATGAAAAGGCAAGAAGAAAGGGCATTCCTTTGACTATTGAATGTATTGAAAAGGGCATCTTCGATATAGCAGGAGTGAGAGTTGTGTGCCCCTTTGAAAACGATATATATATGCTTAGGGACTCTATCCTCAGCCATGATGACATAACACTGGTGGAGGAGAGGGACTACATATCAAAACCCAAGCCCAGTGGATATAGAAGCCTTCATCTGATTATTGAGGTTCCTATTTTCCTCTTGAATGAAAAGAGGCTGATGAAAGTGGAAGTCCAGCTAAGGACCATGGCCATGGATCAGTGGGCTTCCCTGGAACATCGCTTGATGTATAAGAAAGATATTCCAGAGGAAGTCAAAAATGATCTGAGGAAGAAACTGTTGGAGTGTGCTGACCTGAACTGCAGGCTTGATCTGATTATGCAGGAAATCAAAGATACTACAGACTTGTATCTTGAGGACCAGTGATCAGGCCTTCCAGTACTTTTCCTTCGGCGCCCTCCATGGAAAGGGAAAAGAGCGAGAGAATCGTAGGAACCTCGTCTATGAGTCTTCCTCCTACATATCTCCTGTTCTTTTCCCCTCTCTTGCCTGAAACGATAAATGGTGGCTTGGGCCCCCTTTGGGGCATATAGCCATGGGTGGAGGCGGATTTTGATGAGGAATATATGGGGGATGAGAGGGAAGAAGAGAATATTATTCCACCCTCGCTTTCCAAGACGAAGTCAAAGGGGCCTGAGAGATTATACTCTTTCAAGGCTCTTTCTTTTGTGATGATGGCTGATATGGTGTCAGGATACTCCCTTTGGATTGTCTCCAGCACCTTCAAAGCTTCTTCTCCACTTATGTCCCTGGTGTGTATCTCGGCACTGAAAGAGGAAGGATGTGCCATTATCCTCCATGTGTTGTTGTCAGTGATATATCCCATGTCCTTTAGGACTCTGTTTATTCCAAACTCCTTATCTATATTCATCTGGCCATGGTCCCCGAGAACAAAGAATGTATAATCGGATAGAGTATCCGATTCCTTCATGGCATCCAGAATCTCCCCGATCTTTTCATCAAGGAAGGTAAGGGCCTCATCCATTTTCTCAATTTCAGTGCCTTTCATATGCCTCAATGTATCCAAGGCGGAGAGATGGAGGAAAAAGAGGTCAGGCTTTTTCTCCTTTATTATGTCGACGGTACAGGACACGGCGAATACATCCGGATAAAAGGGGTTGGAGAAATTCAAAAGGTCATTCTTGTGCCTTTTGTAGATATCGATTGCATCAGGGCTGGAGTAAGGTACGAAGACGGTATCTGGATCCTCTCCCTTCTGGGGCCATATTTCAGGAATGACCCAGTCTCCCTTTGCCCCTCCTGTAACCGGCCAGGTTACTGAAGCCACCTTGAGGCCTTTACTATGGGCGGCCTCAATGGCATTCATGGCTTTCAGCTCATCAGCCCACCAGAACCATCTGGTTTTTGTCCTTTTGGGATCAAAGGGTTCGTTGTGATATATTCCATGGTCTTTTGGCCATAGTCCTGTGAGTATGGTTGCATGACAGGGGTAAGTATATGTAGGGTAGGGGCATTGAAGACCCGAGTAGGAAGAGTATTCTTTCAACAAATAAGCAAAGTTCTTCTTTTCCAACAAATATGGAATATCGCTGTCTTCAAGACTATCGATACTTATCACCATGGCTCTATCGCCCATGTTTCTCCTCCTTGTGTTTGATTCCCGAAAATAGTTTTTGTGGCAGTTCATGCACCATGGCTATTCCAAGCACCATGGCAAAACAGGTCTTTAAAGCCCCCGATCCACTACTAAGGGCCGCCTCCATTTGGCTGGAAACCAAGTAATATGCAGTCCAATATATCCCTGCACCGGGAACCAGAGGAAAGATTCCTGAAATAAGGAATACTATTTCAGGAGCCTTTTTTATTACGGCTGCATATCTGCTTACCAAGGCAATGGCCACGGCTGCGGCGAAAATTGAGGCTGAGTTACCTATGTGCTTGATCAAAATAGAGTATACAAGCCAGCCCAAGGCTCCTATTACTCCACAGGTGGTAAGGTATCTGAAGGGGATGTCATAGAGTATGGAAAAGGCTATGGTGCCGAAAAATGCCGCCAGGATTACACTTATGCTCATAAAACCAAGCCTCCTGTAATCATGGCGTAAACGCTGAGGACAACACCTACCCCCACTGCTATACACAGAAACACCAGCATTGAATCCAACAGCCGTACAGTTCCTGAAATATAATCACCGTCCCCTATATCCCTTATTCCGTTTACAAAGGCCACTCCCGGCACCAAAGGAATTATTGCACCACCTATCATCGACATCATATTTGAAGGAAATAGAGTCAGATTATTGAAGAAAAGACATACCAATGTCACCAAAGCGGAGGCCAGGATATTGCCTGTAATCTTTGACAGGTACTTGGAGGAAACGAATACCATAAAAAGTCCCAGTACCGCCCCTGCTGCAAATGCCGATATTCCATCCCAAATGGTACCTTCCAAGAGAATTGCAAAGCATCCCGCCCCCAGGGCTGTTGCAAAGATCTGAAGTGATTTGGATTTCCTCTTTCCTTCCCTTATGACCTGGATTCTTTCCCTGGCTTCATCCAAACTATGTTTTCCGTCACATATTTCCCTTGAAAGCTGGTTGATCTCTATGACTTTATACAAGTCCGCACCATGGACGGGAATCTGCTCCACTTTGGCAAAGCATTTGTTTCCTTTTTCATCCAGGCCTGTGGTGAAGATACCGTTGGAAAGTACGAAGAAGTTGCCTTCCTTTACACCGTAGGCCTGGGATATTCTTTTCATGGTATCTTCGACCCTGAAGATCTCCGCACCGTTCTCAAGCATGATTCTTCCCGCTTCCATGCTGGTTTCCAAAACTTTGTTAGTATCCAAGACATCTACTTCGGTATTCATAGTGGCCATCCACTCGAATGTTAATAAAAGAACAGAAATCTGTCATCAAAAATATAGGGGAACTTTGTTCCCCCATGGCCTGTTTTTAGTTCTTTGCCCTTTCGAGCATTGTCTCCGCTTCTTCCACGGAGAGGTCATAACCCCAAAGTAAAGAGTAGATTTCCCGTGCCTTATCCACCATTGAATAGGAATAGTATTCCGGATACAAAAGGTTTCCAAGCCACCATACTCCTATGAGCATATTCATGCTTGGAGGGTTTCCAAGCCAGTTGTACGGCATGGTAGGAACCATGTAGTAACTGCCGTTTTTCACAGCTGTCATTTCTTTCCAACCGGAAAGTGTTGATACTTCCTTGTAAATCGATTCTTCAGTAAAGATTATTACATCAGGATCAGCCATCATAGCTGTCTCAAGGTTAATCTGGTTTCCACCACCTTTGTCAGATACATTCTCAACTACGATGGCGTTCTCAGCGCCGACAATCTCCAATACCTGGGCCTGAGTTGAACCCTTTGCATTTGTCCCCAGACCATCTGAGGTGGTTGCATACATTACAGAGACAACTTCCTCTTCCTTTATTTTTGCTTTGTTCTCTGCAGCCATGGCCAATGTTCTGTCCACAAAGGATCCAAGAGCTTCTCCTCTCTCTTCCATGGACAAGACCTTTCCCAATGTGCGGAAAGCAGATGCCATGCTCTCCATGTTGGCTTCTATGAAGATGACAGGAATTCCGATCTGAGCCTGAAGTGCATCCAAGTCTTCCTGTATGCCATCCTTGAAGTCGCCAAGGTCGATTACAAGTTCCGCTCCAGAGGCAAGAAGTTCCTCCAAGTTAAGTGTAGCTTTGCTTCCATACATCTGTCCTGTTTCAGGAAGTGAAGCAAGTTCCTCTGGAAGATATGCCATCTGCGCATTTGAAGGCCTACCTGAAACGGTACACATCTTTTCAGGGGCAAAGGCTGAAAGGAACATTGTTGCTACAGCCCCTGACGGTGCGACCCTATCTATGGTTGCCGGTATCTCAATCACACGTCCTGAACTATCTGTGAAAGAAACGGTTTCTTTCTTTACCTCTTCCTGTACTGCCTGTGCAAAAAGAGATGTAAAGACCAAAGTGATGATCAAAGCTATGGATATTAATCTTTTCATGTAGACTCCTTACCGTATTATTTTTTTAAACAATTCGTTATATGTCAAGCATTATATTTTTCTTTGGATAATGGATAAGAAGACAATAGATGTAAGAAACAAGGTTTAAGGGATGCCATTTATTAAAACTAGCAAACAAGATTTCTGATTTTTACAATTAGCGTCGTAAGTGTAAAAAAATACTTGATGAAAATCATTATCCAATATCTAATGGATATGTTTTTCAAACATAGATTGAAATTTGGAATGATGATGAATATTAGATACATTAAGCATATTGCCATATATATACTTTCAGTTTTTCTTCTTTCTTCCTGTTATATTTCTCCGGAAATTGAAGAAAAGATAGAACTTGAACCACAACCAAAATACTTGGGATGCCCAGAGGACTTTAAGGTATATTCCGATTATGAAAACCATGAAATAGCCCTATCATGGAGTGGGGTGGAGGGGGCTACACACTACGAAGTTGAGTATGAGAGTGCAGTTGATTACCTATCTGGAAAGGAGATGAAGAAATACATAACCCTTACTCCATCCTTCTCCCTTTCATACTTTTCTTCATCTTCTGACAAGAGATATATCTTCCGTGTAAGGGCAGGAAAAAACAGGGAGGAGGGAATACTCTTTTCCCAATATACAGACCTCCTGGAAGGAGCCATGGTTGATGACTACTCCATATCATACGTAATAAGGGATGGCTCCTTATACTTCTATTCCAGCTCCACCAAAGCCTCCTCCATTCTTCATGAAGGGGAGGAAATCGTTGAAAGGGAGATTGTTGTATATGAAGGGGAGAAACAACTGGAAAGCGGCAAAAGAAAGGTGGAGCCTGGAGAGACCATAACACTTGTTTCGAAGTTGATGGTGGATGGAAAAGAGATAAAAGAAAAAGAAAATACCATCTCTGTTGAAACTTCCATGATTCCCAGAGGCTTGAAATCCATATCTGCCAGTCAGAATAGGAAGGGAAGAATTGATGTCTCCTTTGCCTCCCCTGGAATAAACATGGGCTTGGAAAACACAGAAATACTCTTTCTGGTAGAAAGAAAAGATGTCGGAGGAAAACAATGGGAGGAACTGAAGAATGGAGAAGAAAAATACTACTCCCTCCCATCGGAAATAAATCCTTACTCTGAATTCAATTTCACCATTACAGACGACACTGCCACAAGTGGAAGAGACTATATTTATAGAGTCAGAACCGTCTACAGGATACTTGAAGGAGAAGACTACATATATACGGAAGAGAGTGACCCTCTTGAATCGAATAATGGATATATAGCAGATGAAAGCGTGTCTGGTTTCCATCTTTCTTCCATGGGAGAGCCGATACTTTTGGATAATGGAAGCTACTCTATAACAGTCAAACTCCTATGGGAGACATACCATTTCCTCCCTTCTTCCTATAGTCTTGTAATAGAAAGGAAGAATTTAGGGGAAGAGAGGAATCTTGATAGAACCATTGAAGACATATCCAGCTCAGTCAATTCCTTTACAGACACCATAATTCTTACTAAAGAAGAAAAGAGAGATCCAAAAACCTTCACCTACAACATAAGATTCAAGGACCAAGAGGGAAATATCTACTCCTCTATTCCTTTGAAAGATGAGAATGGAAATGACGAGATAGTTGAAGTTGAAGGCGACGAGATGGTAGAAATTCTGGAGAATCTTAATGCCTCATCCAATCTCAATGGAAAGATAAAGCTCTCCTGGACAAGTAAAGAGGATTATAGTGAGCATGAGGCCTTTGATAAAAACAAGGTTTCATTCTCAATCTATAGGTCCAAGGGTGATGGTTATTCCCTCTTGAAGAGTGACATTCCCTTTGGTGAAAGTGTGTACTATGATGTTGTTCCCGATGATTCTTCCTTCAGTTATATGGTCAAGGCCTTCTACAATGAAAAGGATGTAAACAGCCCCGATTACATCTATGTAAGAAACTACCCATACTCAAATGCCATGGTAGGAAAGACTCTTGACAGAGTCTTGGATCTCTCTGCTTCCTACAATCTCTATAATGACAGAGTCTCTCTTTTCTGGACACCTGTAGAGGGTGCAGAAAGCTACATCATCAAGGTAAAGATTGGGGAGGAAGAGAAGGAATACGTTACAGAAAACAGTGGTTTCTTTGATCTTGATGATCCTTCCTTCTATGGAAAGGAGCTGAACATTACCATAGAGGTGGAAGATGAGGAGAAGGTTAGGGGAAGTGAAAGTGAAATGACGAAGGGAAGAATACTCTCTTCCATTGTTCCTCAAATAACCAATGGTGATAAATTCATTAGAATTCAATGGGATGGATACTACAATGTAGATAAATACATTTTGTCCGTCTATTCCTCTGAAAATGCAACTGAAAGCGTAGACTCAGTTCAATACAAAGGTAACGATGCCCTTGAATATACTCTTTCCTCTTTGGCTTTGGAGGGGAAGAACCTTCCTGATAACCCTCTTTCAACCACATATTGGTTCAGCATTACTCCATATAACGGTGATAGTTCACCAAAGGAAGAAAAGAGATATGAGGGAAGCTGGGTGCTGGCCCCACAAGACGTTTCAGCAACCAAAGCCCTTTATAGGGACAAAATAGATGTAAGCTGGGATTCTGTTCCTGGTGCTACTGGATATGTAGTTGAAAGTAGGTTGAAGGGGGAGGAAGAGTGGAAGAGAAACACTGTCTTTGCAGGTGAATGTTTTTCTCATTACGACCCTGAGGGGGAGTATGAATACAGGGTTGCAACACTCATTGACGGCAATGAGGGGCCCTTCTCCTATATCTCTGATTCCTCCACAGGATATGCTCTTTCATCAAGTAAGTATGCAGAGGGAAAGGATGAGGGGAATAGTATTTATAGCATAACTTTCAGCCCTGTAAAGGGTGCAGACAGCTATATGGTGAAGATTCCTTATTGGGAAAACAGCAAAATAGAAATAAAACCGGAAAAGGTCGCTTCCCCTGTAGATAAATCCTCAGGTTTTGTGGATGGAGACCTGACATATAACGATGGATACTACACTTATTATTTTGCGAAAAAGGATCTGACCCACAGCGTATCCTTGTATATGGATCTATATTCCGTAAATTCAGAAATAGAAAGTAGCGAAAACTACTCCAAGCCTAAGGAAGTGAGAATAGTCTCATCAAAGCTTAATGAAAGGGAAGTGGTTAATCTTACCCTCTATACTCTCCGTGGAATAATAGAGAGGATAGACTCTGCTTTCGAAGGCGACTGGTGGGCAAGAACAGGCTCCCTTAGTGGCGGCGAAAAAGCAAGGACATACACATCTGATGACTCCAAGATAGATGCAAAGAGCTCTTATGGAGAGTATTTGTGGGATCGCAGGCAGAATCTGGGATATATAAATATTTCAGATTACTCTTCAGATAATATTACCGTAAAAAAAGGAAACCTTGTGCCAATGGCCGAAAACGGAGGCGAAGCCGGGTATCTGGGAACAGATCCATTCCATTCCATTGACAGCGGTTCCCTAATAATAGCCTTCCCATATGGCCTTGGTGAATATAGCGTGGAATTCAATGGGTTCAAGAATGATCTTTCTTCTGGAAGCGCCACTGTAACGAAAGACGGTATTTCTAAAGTCGTAAATGCCATAGATACAAAAATCGTAATGCTGCAATAGGAGAAAGAAATGAAGAAGTTTTATATTTTGGTTCTGTGTATCATATTCTTTGTCTCATGCAACGCTTCTATTCTGATGAATAACGGAGAGATAGAAAAAACTGAGAAAGTGGAAAACAATGAGGAGAAGGAGTCATCTTTCTCTAAAAAGGGTCCTGAACATATCAGTGCTACAAAGGCCTACTATAAAGATAGGATTGTTATAAGGTGGAGTAGTGTAGAGGGGGCTGATTTCTATACTTTGGAAAGAGCCTCTTCAGATAGAATAGATGTAGACCAGACACTTTTGGTGTGGAAGGAGATGGATGAAACAGTAGAAGGAACTTATTTTGTAGACGGAGAAAACCTGGAAAAGGATGAATTCTACTTCTATAGAGTCCAAGCTCATACTTATGAAGGAAAACATAGCGACGTATCTCAAGTGGCTTTGGGATCGATACTTTCTTCCCCTTCTGTAATCAGCGCTTCAAAGGGAAAGAGCTCCACAAACATCGAGATAGAGTGGGAGCAGGTGCCCTTTGTAGAGACCTATAAAATTTATAAATCTCTGCTGCCAAATGTAAGCGGTCTTGAAAGCGAATATGTAGCCACCATTGATGCCTCTTTGGATACAAAGGAACTGGTCTATTCCTATGAAATCGACTCTGAGAAGGAGAAGGGAAAGGAACTGTACTTTGCCATTGTTGCCATAGGGGCCACAAATGAGATGGCTGATATAAGCCTTCCCAGATCAGGATATACTCTTGTTCCAGGTGCTCCTGGGACTCCTGAGGTAGTTGGAATTACAAAGGGTGATGATAAAGACGCTATAACCATATCCTTCAGGAAAGACAGCGACGACGATGTGAATTGGATAATTAAGCGTTACTCTCTCGGTTCTTCTGAAACCATAGTCTATTCAGGGGAGTATGGTGACAAATTGGAAGATCCTGACGAAAACGGAGTTCTCCACTTTGTAGATAAAAACGTGAAAAGCGGAGTTGAATATACCTACTCCCTTACTGCATATAACTCCCTCGGGCCATCTGCTGCTGTTACTCAAGTTGGCTATCTTCTCTCTCCTGTAAGTAATATTTCCCTCTTACCACTTGTAAAGGAAAATGGTGATAGGGGATATCTACTGACATTTAAAGAGAGTATAGGTAGCGGAGACGAGGAAAGGGAAGAGAAGTTTAAATATACAATTACTAGATATAATAAAGAGGGAGTCCAGGTTGACTCCAGCGTTTATAACGAAGGCTCCATCTCCTCTTTATTCTTTCCTGTGGCAAAGACGGTAACACCTGAAAGTGAGAAGAATGAACTCTATTACGTTACGATCACCGTTTCTTTGGGAGAGTTGTCACTGGATGCCTCAAGTTCAGAAAGAATCCCTATGATGAAGGCCCCAGTAAAGAGTATAGCCGCCACAAAAAACGAGAAGAGAAAAGATGGTGAAGTGCCAAACTCAAATGGCGTTTACCCAGTGACAGTAACCTGGGCTAGTGATGTTGATGAAGAAAGAACTATAAAGAGGGTAGGCAGTGATGGAAGCGAGAAAGAGTTTGTTGTTTCATCAGGCTTCTCTCTTTTAGATACTTCCACTCTTCCTCTTGTTACATATGATTACTATATAGACACATCTGACGTATTTGGAAGGTCACTAGGCGAAATAAAGCATACAGGGCCATCTTACGCCTCCATAGATGAGACATTGCTACTTAGAATAATGGAGTCTGTGTCCCTTAAACCTTTTGATAACCAGAAGTATGTGCCTGATGGATATAAGGCTTATTGGAAGAATAGTAAAATTGCAACACTAGTCTCATATGGCAATGCCTCTGACCTTAGCACACAGATGAAAGCTTTGGATAAGGCTGATGACAAGGATCACTTTAGAGGAGGCACTATTACTTATAATGCAAAAATGGAAGGGGCTGGAGGTGCTATTTATTTCACATACTCTTCTTTTGGTGAGAATGAGAACTTATGGCTGGATGGAAGCTATGAAATGCATGTAAATGCTTCAGGAACAGGAAGCGCATCCTCATCCACAGATGGCCTTGATTTAAAGGGAATGTATGAAGCCCACATTTCCTTGGAAAAGATCAGCGTATCCAAAAAGGCCTTTGTTGGATCCTATGTGGTGAAAGTAACTTACAGTGATGGGGAGGAGAGCTATGAAGTGGGGGTCTAAAATGAAGAGACTATCTATTCTATTACTTGTATTATTCCTTTTGGTCCTCACTTCCTGTGATGAAATCAATGGCGTTTTGGATTTGATGCCTAAATTCGACTCCGGCCTTCCATGCGTCATTTCAGGATCCTATGCGTATTTTGAAAGTGAAGAGGCAGAGGAAAGAGGGGAGTATACTCAGCTCTATGTCTTCGATTCCAAGGAAGGAAAGTATACATATACTCTCTCAACTGAAGAGGGTATAAAGATGGAAACAGGATCTTATTCTGTCCAATACACTACTTTCACGGTAACAGAGTGTAATGGAAAGATTTCACTCTTTCTTGATGATGGGAAGAAAAAGAGCCGAGATTTCTATTGGAGTGCATCTACCCTCTCTGGACCAGAGTATCTGTTGTTGGATGACGGAAGAAAATACATATATTGGTGAAGCTATGAAGAAGATTATTGTTTTTATCATCATATTACTCTCTCTCTTTCCTCTCTTTGCAAAAGAGAGTGGCAACGAGTACTTTCTTCCTGATGTGAAAGTGGATTTTTCCACCCATTTATATGGGGAAAGTGTAATGCTCTATGGCTATCCTACTTTAGGTGGAGCCTTGGATATAGGTGTTCAAGTAGATACTGTAAACATCGCCACATATCTTAGATACAATCACATATATAAACCTCTTGGTTCTTCAACAGGTAGACTATACATTGCAGAAGAGATGTTGGAGGAAGGCTTATCTTTCAAAGTAAGGATTTATGAGAGAGGCAGGTTTAACGTAAAGATCGGTATAAATACTGGTTGGTATCAACAGTTTTTGATGCTTAATTCAAACCCTGGTATATATAACCTTGTCCACAATGGAATTATGGTGCGCCCTGAGTGCAGCATAGGCTGGAGGGCTGCAGGCTGGTGGACAGTGGAACTTGGGTTCTTCTACCAATCTCCTCTCTATCCTGCATATGAGGAATATGGTGGTTGGGGCGTATTTCTCAGAGTCTTATAAATAAAGGCCTCCTTTTCAGGAAGCCTTTACATCATTGGGCTCTATCCCCAATGGTTTTCTTTATTCTTGGAGCCAAGGATTTAAGTAAATCCATACTCCTTAATCTCCACTGCCAGTTTCCGCTGGATGTTCCAGGGGTATTTATTCTTGCCTCCTTTCCCATACCCAGCCAATCTTGGATAGGAACAACCATCAAGAAGGATTTTGATCTTTCCCCCTCCTGGATTATCTTTTCTGCCAGAACCTTTGGATCCTCAGAATTGAAATAAGCATTAAGGGAATTCAGAATCTCATCTGGAAGGGATTCAAGCCACCCCAAAAGAGTAGTGTTGTCATGAGTTCCAGTATAACAGACACTGTTTTCAATAAACTCTTCAGGCTTTTCTTCTCCATCCTCCCTTGGGTCGAAGGCAAACATCAGGATATTCATTCCAGGCCAATTTGAAGCAGCCAACAGATCCTTTACCTCCTGCGACATATATCCCAGATCCTCGGCATTAAAGTGAATGGAAGGAAAGGCCCTATTCATTTCATCTGTAAAGGATCTTCCTGGACCTTTTACCCATCTTCCCTTTCTCGCTGTTTTTTCACCGAAAGGAATGGCATAGTAGCTTTCAAGGCCTCTGAAGTGGTCGAAACGTATCATGTCATAAAGCTTCGAGGCATATCCTATTCTTCGTTTCCACCAAGAATAGTTGTCAGCCTTCATCTTGTCCCAGGCATACAGAGGATTACCCCAAAGCTGTCCGTCCTGGTTGAAGTAATCTGGAGGAACTCCGCTTACTTCTTCAGGTACATAATTGCTGTCCAGCTGGAACATCTCAGGTTCCTTCCAGACATCAGCACTGTCCAGGGCTACATAGATAGGAATGTCCCCGATAATTCCTATGTTGTTATTCTGGGCATATTGACGTAAAGCGCTCCACTGGCGATAGAAGAGGAACTGAAGAAAAGAATAGAAGGAAATATCATCTGAAAGAGTGTTCCTATATTCATGGAGAGCATTAGTATCCCTCTTTCTGGCTCTCTCGTCAGGCCAATCCAGCCAGCTACCCATATTGAAGTGCTTTTTTAGAGCCATAAACAGGGAATAGTCATCCACCCATTCCTTGTTTTCTTCCTTAAAAGCAGAAAACTCCTGTGAAAGCTTTTCTTTCCCATTTGTATAGGCTTTGTGGAGAACAGCGAATCTTGAATTATAGATTGCACCGTAATCCACTTTTTCAGGGTTCTGTCCCCAATTGATTTTTTCAACATCACTCTTTTCCAGAAGACCCTCATTAATAAGCATATCCAAATCAATCAGATATGGATTACCTGCTGCAGAAGAAAAAGACTGATATGGAGAGTCGCCGTAACTTGTGGGACCAAGAGGCAGTATCTGCCACCAGCTTTGTCCAGCTTCTTTTAGGAAATCAATCCATTCATAGGCTGTTTTACCTAGGGTTCCTATACCATA
>JALFRH010000137.1 GCA_022785155.1 Spirochaetales bacterium | reverse complement strand
TGGGGTAGATGTTGTAATATCCGACATAAAGACCCCCAATGGCTGTTGGGATACTACTTCTTATGTCATCAATGGCTCAATAGTAACTGGCGATATCACAATAAATGTAAACGAAGCTTCTGTAACAAGAGATATTAATATGACTCGGCAAAAATATGATCTTGGAGAAAGTGGTATTAGTGGAAAAATTACTGCTTCAAGACAAACTGTCTTTGGTGTAGGTTCAGACAACACTGTGAAACACTCTCTTGATGGTCTAGTTGTAGCTGTCAAGGTGAATGATAATTTTTATTCAACACTAACTGGAAGTGGTAATTATGATAGCGATACAGCTGGTAGTTTCAGCGTTGATTTCTCTGGACTTGCAGTTAATGAAAAAATATCAAATAGTGATAATGAGTTGATGATAAGAGTGTTTAAACAAGATGCATATATAAGTACCGAGTCTGATTTCAATAATGATAGCAATAAGGTTGGTGAATATAAGTTGTATCTAGATACAAACTTTAGTGACAAAAATAATGTTACTATCCATATTTCTGATTGGACATAAGCATGAAAAGACAGTTAGTATTCTTATTAATTCTTATTTCTACATCTCTACTATTTGCCGCAATCTCCATAGAGGAGGCGGAAGAGATGATGAGGAGAAATAATCCGGATATAAGAAGTGCCGAGGAAGCGGTAGTCCAGGCCGGACTGGACCTTAAGGACAGTAAGGCCAGTTTCTCACCCACCATCTCCATTAGTGGTTCCATGACTTATATGAGTGAACCTCTGGTGGGACCGGTGATTATGGAGTCCTCGGATATTCTTTCCCAAATGGGCCTTGGAAGCTACTCTGATATGGCATCGGGATATGTTACGCTCTATGACGGAATGGAGAATACCATGTATATGGGTACCCTTTCCCTTACCCAGCCCCTGATAACCTGGGGAAAACTGGGAAAGGCTGTGGATCTATATAAGAATATTCTTACCGCACAGTCTTTGAGAAAAGACGATACTGTCGCCCAAAACAAAGCTGAACTTAGAATAAGAGTATGGTCGATGAAATACCTTGAAGAGATGGAAGGCTTGGTGGATGAAGCCATGGCTCTGTCCAAAGAGCTGGTGGACATGGCAAAGAGCAGCTACGAGAATGGTATGATACTCCGTCAAGACTGGCTTGAGGCTGAGATAAGCTCTTTGGAAGTGGAAGTGAAGAAGGCTGAACTTGACGATAACTATTCTTCTCTTATGGAAGGTCTTAGAAGCCTCATAGGTGATTATTCCGTCTCTTACTCCGATTTCATCCTGCCTGAGGATGAGAGCTTTTTATATAAGTATAGGGAAAGCAATCTGGATGATCTCATTCTTGCGGCTACAGGGGAGGACAGCAACAATCTTAAGGCCATAAAAAACTTGATCGGGGCATATACAAACCAGAAGACCATAGCAGACAGAAGTCTCTATGGTATTCCTGACTTCGCCCTTCAGGCTCAGCTTACATATTCAAGCTCCCGTCTGCCACTTATAGAGACAGGGTGGAAGCAGAATGACAATAATTCCCTTAACCTTTCAATCGGTTTCAAAACTACACTTTGGGATGGAGGAAAGGCCATAAACGATGTAAAGAGAGCCCAATCCAACATAAGAAGCGCAGAGTCCCAGTACGACAGCGCCTTAAGCCAAATAAGGGTTGCAGTTACATCAAACTACAACGGCATGATGAAGAATATAGCAAACATCCAATACCAGAGTGAAAAAATCCAAAACCTTGAAATGGAATTGGAAAACATCAGGATAGGCCTCTCTTATGGCCAGAACTCAGTCAGCGACGAGAAACAAAAGATGCTTGAGATTGTGGAGGCCAAGAGTAATCTTCTTGCATCAAAGATAGCTCTTGTGCAAAATGTATACACACTTGATTATCTTGTAGGAGCTGAAATCCTGTGATCCAATATGGATTTGTTAAGATTCTGGTTTTGACGCTTTTATTTGCTCTGGCTGGATTTATAGATTCAATTGCAGGGGGAGGCGGACTTGTCTCCCTCACTTCTTTATATGCTTCTGGAATGCCTGCTGTAAATGCTGTAAGCACCAATAAGTTCTCTATGACTTTCGGTACACTATTTGCAACATTCAACTATGCCAAAGAGAAGAAGATAGTCTGGCGTATTGTTCTTCCAAGTATAGTCTTTGCTCTCATCGGTTCATCCCTTGGAGCCCAGGCTGCACTCAGATATGCAGACACCTTCCTTAGATACATGCTTCTTATAGTGCTTCCTATCCTTACCTTTCTTACTTTGAAGAAGAAGGAAGGTAAGAGCAGCGGCATGATAAAAGTCAATGAGAACCCATTATCATTCTCCATTTCTTCCTTCTCTTATTTGGTTTCTGCCTTGGCTTCCTTTGTAATTGGCTTGTATGATGGATTTTTCGGTCCGGGAACCGGTACTTTCTATACAATCCTTTTCTCTTTCATGGGACTACCTTTGATTTATAGTGCAGGAACCACCAAGGTCTTGAACCTTACAAGTAACATTGCAGCCTTTACAACCTTTTTGTTGAATGGAACCATTATCTATATCGTGGGTATACCCTGCGCCTTGGCTTCAATACTGGGAAACACCTTGGGATCCAGGTACGCACTTAAAAAGGGGGGAAAGGCCATAAGGAAGGTCCTTGTTGTGGTCATTGCCTTACTGTATATAAAGATATTGGCGGAGTTTTTTCTTTGATCAGGCTTTGGCGACAAATCTTACGTGAAGCATATCCACGCCTCTATAGTGTTTTATAGAAGTGTCTCTCGCAAGCATGCCATTTCTGATGGCAACCCGCATGGATGGAGTATTTGTGGCTCTGATTATGGAGCATACTTCCTTTTCTTTTAGGACATTGAAAGCGTAGTCTTTTGTTCCCCTGGCAGCTTCAGAAGCATAGCCTTTCCCCCAATATCGGGGAGAGAAAAGGTATCCTATTTCAAGGACCATTTCATCTTTCCACTCCTGATAAGTAAGGCCGCATTGTCCCAAGAATGAACCGGAGGCTTTTTCTTCGACTCCCCATAGACCAAGGCCATACTCTGCGTATCTCTCAAGCTGTCTCTGTAGCCAAGAAAGAGTCTCTTTTTCTGAGAAAGCCCCTTCATAGGCGTACATGGCCCTTGGGTCCTGTAGTGTTTCTTTCAGATTATCCAAATCTGAAAGTGTAAGTTTTCTTAGCCTCAACCTCTCTGTTTCAAGAATATACTCCATCTCATCTCCTATGGGAGAATAATGCCTGGAATATAACCATCATTTCAAGCCTTCCCATTACCATGGCCGCCATCATGACGCTTAGGGATATGGGGCTTGTCATAGAATTTGTCACTCCTATGGAGAGGCCTACTGTGGAAAGGGACGATGTGTATTCGAATAAGGCATATAGAATAGGGCAGTCTTCAGTAACAGAGAGGACTATGGTTCCAAATACAAGGAAGATCAAATAGAGTGAGAAATAAGAGAAGGCGTCGTTTCTGTCCCTGTCGTCTATAATGAAGGACTCTCTTCCCTTTACCATCTTGTCTACGATTACACTACCAGGAGGAGAGGTTTTCTCCCTTATGCTTTTTAGTGTGGATTTGAAGATGATGTTGAATCTCTCCAGTTTTATACCACCTGCCGTACTGCCCATTCCTCCACCTACAATCATGAGCATAATGAGAATGAAAATGGCTTCTTCCGGTAGAGTCCTGTAATCCAGGGTGGAGAACCCTGTTGTGGACAAGGCGGACAGGGCATTGAAGAGGGTCACCCTGAAAGTGGAGGAAAAGCCATATCCCTTGGCAATTAGTATCAACGCCATAATACCCGAGAGGGTAAGTAAGAGGGAAAAGAAGGTCTTTATCTCGGTTGAGTGGAAAAAGTCTCTTATCCTTCCACTAAATAGAGTCAGAAGCAGAGAGAAATCAAAGGTGCCCAAGATCATAAGCTGGGATGTTATTATCTCCACTCCCAAAGAGTTGTATGCCCCTATACTGGAGGCCCTGCTGGAAAATCCACCTGTGGATAGGGAGCACATTGCATGGATGCATGAGTCAAGGAGGCTCATGCCTACAATTCTATACTCAAAGATTCCAAGAACCAGAAATGCCAGATATAGAAGGGTAATGGTCTTTGCCGTCTTCCTGATACTGGGTTTCACCCGATCCATGTGGCCCTCGGCTTCATACAACTGGGCTTCCTCCCTTCCTTTGAAGAAGAGAAGTATCATCATGACAAAGCCCAGACCCCCGATATATTGGAGCATGGCCCTATATAGATGAAGGGTTTTGGGAAGGTTATCTACATCAAGAATACTTAGTCCTGTGGTTGTAAGACCGCTTATGGATTCAAAGAGGGCGCCGATAAAACTGGCATTCCCACTTAAGAAAAAGGGGAATGAAAGGAGAAGAAAGCCATAGAGCCATATGAATGTGACAGTTGCGCTTATACTTTTGAAATTAAGGCCTGTCAATGCTATCACCATGGATATGGCCATGGAAAGGAAAAAGGGAATTAGGAAAGAAGGAAGGAGATAAGCCTCCCCCTTAAAGAAAGGAAGGAAGGGAAGGGGAAGGAGAAGAATAAAGGAAATGACTTCCATCATTCGTCCCAATTCCATATTTCTTCTACTCATTTTTCAGCTATTCTCAAAAAGGAATCCAATTTCATTTGATCTGAAGAGAGTATAAGGAGGATGTCGTTGTCCCTGATTGTAGTATCTCCACGAGGAACCAGGTTCTCGTCTCCTCTCATAATACAGCCTATGATTATCTCCCTTGGAAGGTTCAGTTCCCAAAGTTTCTTTCCGCTTATCTGGGCTCCTTTATGGACCGGAGTCTCTGTGATCATCATTCTGCCGTTACCAATGGAAAGGCGGTTGGAAACTTCATCCCTTAGTGTCTCCTCCTCCATTATGGTGGTGACCATATTCAAAGGTGAGATTACTCTGTCTACACCCATTTTATAGAAGAAAGAGGACTTCTCTCCATCTTCCAGAAGGGCTATGGTCTTCTTTACTTTATATTCGTTTTTGCAGATTTCACATATGACAAGGTTTTTTTCATCGCTTTCAGTGACTGCAATCACCATATCTGCATTCTCAACATTAGCATCCAGGAGGATTGACTTGCTGCTGCCGTTTCCGAATATGACGTTGAGGCCATTTATTTCAGCAAGTCGTTCGGCGTCGTTGCCGTTTTCATTTATGACAGTTACATTGCAGCCACGCTTTATCAGCGATGATGCGATGGCCTTCTCTGCTTTGTATTCACCTATAATCAATACTCTTTTTTTATATGCTTTGTTCTCTGCCATACTAGACCTCTATATATCTATTGATTTCATTGATGGAGAGGGATGGAGGACAAATGGTTTTGATTCCATATTTCTCACATAGATCTATCTTCTCTTGATCCCTGATTCTGGCCACAACCTTCTCCACATTGAAGAGGACCTTGGCTATTTGGGCTGAAGCGATGTTTATTTCATCGTTATCTGTTGCTGCAATAAATAGATTGGCTTCTTTTATTCCCGCTTCTTCAAGCTTCTCTATATCCGTGGCATTGGCCTGGAGTGTGGAGCCTCCGAAGAATGATGGAAGAAGTCTGAAGGCGTCCCTGTTGTTGTCCATGACCACTACGTCCCAGTCATCTAGAGACAGTTCTCCTGCAGTCCTTGAACCAAGCCTTCCGCAGCCAATGATTATTGCATTGTTTTTTTTGTTGTTTCTTTTATTGAATATCATAGGCAGTCTTTCTCAGAAAAAGCACATTTCTTACTTACGTCACCGGTTCCAAGTCTTTCCAGATTCCATATAGCGGGAATATAGGTGGGATCCAGGGAATAGGAGGCCCT
>JALFRH010000112.1 GCA_022785155.1 Spirochaetales bacterium | reverse complement strand
AGAAAAACGGTTTTACCGCTGCAAGCATAGGTTGGCCCAGCACCAGCGGTGCAAATGTGGATTATCTAATATCCAAGGTATGGACCCCCAGCGCGGAGGATGAAGACAGAGTCAATTCCCCTCTTGTAAAGGAGATCTATCATAGACATAAGCATCTTATTGACGGCCATGTAATGGTAAACCTTGATATGTTCTCCAGACTATGTACCTGTGACATAATCCAAGAGTTCAAACCAGACCTTACCCTCTCTTATTTTGCCATGATGGACAGCGTAAGACACAAGAAGGGGGTATCTACGGAGCTTCATATAGATACTCTTCATGGCATTGCAGAGCATCTTGGGGCCATTGCTGATTCCTGTCGCAAGGCTGGGATCTTTGATGATACTACATTCATTCTCGTTTCAGACCATGGACAGATAGATGTGGAGAGAGTATTCAATATCAATGTGGAATTGAGAAAAAGAGGTTATATCTGGAAAAACGAAGAGGGAAAGACTGAATGGAAGATCTTCTCCCACAGTACAGCTTTCGGAGGAGAGATATATACCAAGGATATTGATGAAAAAGAAGCTAAAAGTGTACTTGAATCAATAAGGAAAGAGTATCCAGGTGAATTGGAACGGGTATTGAACAAATACGAGATGGAGAAGATATATCATCTTTCAGGCCCTTTTGATTTTATAGTGGAGAATCAGCAGGGAGTCGCCATGGGCAGGGCCATAGAAGGAAATGTCATTACCCGACCTGGCATGGATGACTATAAAAGTGCCAACGCCACCCACGGACATGCTCCAGAGAAGGGTGACAAGGCTACTTTTGTAATATCAGGGAAATGTGCCAAGAGTGGTGCAGTCCTTAAGGAAGCATCCATAATCGATGAAGCACCTACGATTATGAAAATATTCGGCTTGGATATGGATGGAGTCGATGGTAGACCATTGGATGAGCTTTTGGAGGTAAAATAATGGGCAGAGGAAAAGTAATAGTAATAAGTATAGACGCAATGTTTAATAGTGACGTTGAGGTCATGAGGAAAAAGAAGAATCTTGGAAGACTCTTCTCCAATAGCTCTATGGTGGAGAGAGTCCACTGTATCTATCCTACATACACATATCCCTGTCATGCTTCAATAATGACAGGTTGCTATCCTAATAGGCATGGTATCTGCCACAATGAACTCTTTCAGATCAACAAAGACAGCCATGATTGGTACTGGTGGGCAAAGGATATAAAGGTCCCTACAATGGTTGATGTGGCAAAGGAAAACGGCCTTACAACAGCCACTGTCTGTTGGCCTGTCATGGGTGGAAAGAATGTTGCAGATTATACTATCGCAGAGATATGGGCTCCTAAGAGGGAAGATGATCCGGCTCCTCGTTTCGATGAGGCAAACAGCCCCAATGTAAAGCACATATTTGAAAAGCATAAGTCTGAACTGAACCACATGAAGACTCCTGAGTTCGACAATTTCGCAACAGACTGTGCTGTGGATATAATCAAGGAGTTTTCTCCTGATCTTCTCTTTGTCCACTTGTCATATGTGGATCACCAGAGACACAACTGTGGTATTGAGACAGAGAAAATACTCCATGCCATAGATTTTGTTGATGAAAAGGTTGGAGAAATCATAAAAGCTGTGGAGGAAACAGGAAACTATGACGACACAACCTTCGTGGTTCTTGGAGACCATGGCCACATGATGGTCAATGCCAATGTCCAGATCAACCAGATTCTTGCCCAAAAGGGATATATAACCCATGATGGAGAAAAGGTTATTGACTGGAAAATCATGGCCCATCCATCATCCTTCTCCGCTGAAATATATACAAAGGACATAGATAAGGATGAGGCCAAAAAAGTTCTTGAGGAAATACAGAAAGAGTATCCCCAGTACATCGAACGTGTTATGACAAGGTTCGAGGTTGAGGAGATTTATCATCTTTCCGGTGCCTTTGACTTTGTAATCGAGGGTGTCAATAACATTATTTTCGGGCCGTCTTTGACAGGTGACTTTGTAAGAAAACCTCAGAAGGGCGATTATAAGACAAGTGTTTCCACCCATGGCTTTGCTCCTGAGAAGGGAGATAATCCTCCCTTTGTCATCTGTGGCAATAAGGCTGATGCAGGAAAAAGGGTAAAGGAAGCGAGGCTTGTGGATGAGGCTCCTACCATTATGAAACTCTTTGGTATAGAGATGAAGAATACAGACGGTAAGGTAATCCAAGGACTATTGAAGTGAATATTCTTTTGACCAATGACGATGGGATGGATGCTGAAGGCTTGAGGGTGCTGAGAAGTGTTCTAGAGGAGAATGGCCATAGAACCTTCACCTTTGCACCAAATAGCCAGATGAGCATTCAGTCCCATGCCATGACCTTTCCAGGAAAGGGTGGAATAAGAAAGGTGGGGGAG
>JALFRH010000067.1 GCA_022785155.1 Spirochaetales bacterium | reverse complement strand
AGGGAAATTATCTCCAGGAAAGCCTTTCTCACTGGAAAGGTGGACTGAAACCTTATATGTAGTATCACCCTTCTCCCTGCACTTATACTCTCCTGGGTCATCGTCGTAGGGCTTGGAGTGATCCATTACATTAATTACATCATCCATATGTGGAATGATTGGCGCATAAGTTTCCAATTGATCAAGAACATCAAATACAAGCACGTTTCACCTCATAAATTCGTTTTCATTGAGAATAGTAAATACTACTCCAAAAGTGGCACTCATGCTCATTCTCCAGCCACTGGAGTTGAAACTATCAAGGAAGGAGGAGAAAGATAATGGTTTCTGGGCACTTAAGTCAATCTTGAAGTAATAGGCATCATAGCGCTCCATGAGGCCTATACCCAGAGACATGGAGTGCTGGTTTATATTACTGACACCACCCTTATCTTTACTGATATATCCATTATCGACTGAGCCTTTGGATAAGAAGTATCCATGGTAGTTATATTGGGCAAAGGAAGTAAAGGATAGATATTTCTCCTTAGCCATTACTGTCATATATCTGACTCCAATGGAGACATCTACAATGCTGTCAGTGAAAATGCTGTATCCGTTGTCTGAGGAAGAATAGAGTTTGGATCCATTATTGTAGCCAAGAACTCCCCCGTAGCCAAAACTACATGTCATTCCCACTCCTAAATCAGCTACAGGAATAAAAGTAGCCTCCAAAGTTGGAACAAAGTGGGAGATGTAAGCTCCATCCTTCGGATTGCTATACCTCGTGTTACCTTTGAGAATAGTCATCTCACTTTCATCCATATATAGCTTACCCCACTCTACGCCTCCTCCAAAGAAGAACTGAGGGCGGGAGAAGAGAGGAGATAGGAGAATAAGAACAAACAAAGATAGAATCAATAAGCGTTTTTTCATCTAGAGTAACCTCCAAATGCATATCCACACCCTATACCAAAGGTAAAGCGTGAAGGAAGGTTATTCCAAACTACATACTTATCTCCGCCAAATGGTATTTTGGCTATATCGGAGCCATAGCTAAGAGATACTTTGAGATATATATCATCAAAGAAGTAGATATCAGCCTGAGGCTCAAGAGATAAGCCTAGAGATATGGAAGAATAATCATAGATGGAGACGTTTCCCTTAAGGGAAAGAGAGATGTCTATATAATCCCAAGGGCGGGAGCGGAATAAAATGCCACCAGAGAGGCCTAGATAAGGAAGCTTACCTAGATCAATACCGGCTTTTTCTTCGCTTCTAAAAGGAAGACTAAAAGAGAGATCGGCCGTAGCTCCTAGTTTAGCTCCCAGGTCTTCGTTCTTATATCCATCGACGCCCACCTTCAAGAACACTCCTTCCCTATTTGCTCCATTCTTCTCTGGAAGAGAGAAGGATGTGGTCATACCGTCCACACCCAACACTCCATGTAGATATAGTGAGATGGTATCGTAGTTCTGGGCATTGTCAGAAGCAAAAGCGGAGGATATAAAAATTAGTGAAATAAGAAGAATCAGAGAAATTGTCTTTTTCATATTATATCCTCACTTTTGCGCCCAAAGAGTATCTGAAACCTGGGTCTCTGTCATAGAGATCTTTGTATACATAACCTATCTCTCCATAGAGAGAGAACATACTGAAGATGTTGAAATCAAATCTTGCACCAAGGCTTCCTACAAAGCCGTTTCCACCTTCTCCACCATTAATTCCACCACCAAAGGCAAAAGCCATGTCAGAGAAGATAGAGAGTGAAGGATAGAGATCCTTCATAAACTGATAGCCGTTGATCACAAGAGTCGTCTTATTGGAAACAATGACATGGGAGGACGGAACATCTGTTCCCCATACTCTCTTTTCAACAGCCAACTGAGGAATATTGTTGCCAATGGTTCCAAGGGCGCTGAAATCTGTCTCGGCATACATAGCCAATGCATCAAGACCATTAGTAGGACCAAAGGACATCTGGCTCATTTCCAAGAATGTGAGGGCTATTCCTCCGTTCAAGTATATTGAGAGATAGTCAGAATCATCTTTCTCATGGAATGGCATCCAAGACGGCATATACTCCAAGCTTACTTCACCCCATATGCCGTCTTTTGTCATCTCTGTCTCTTCTTTCCAATTAAGTGTCAGGGATAAGCCCATTCC
>JALFRH010000036.1 GCA_022785155.1 Spirochaetales bacterium | reverse complement strand
CTTGATGTTGTTGTTCTGGGACAGAATAAATGAAATGGTGGTGATCCAAGGATCCTGCTTGAGGATGCGGAGCATACCCACCTTATCCACAGCAGTCCTCAGCACTTCGTCTTTGGCCCTTATTTCCTCCCTGGCCTTTTCATAATCATAATCAAGATCGAAATAGCTATGAAGATAACTATCATCCACAGCATCTTCAATTCCCTTTATTCTATAAACCCTTTCATTAAGGACAGCTGAAAAATAACCATCTTCTTCCTCTGTCCAAGAAAAACTCTGACCACCTAATAGTATTTCCCTAATATTCTCTTCCATGTGTTCATTGTATATTAAAAGTAGCCATAAGGGCAAAATGGTCGGATAAACCTTTTCCCGTAGATTTATCATATTTAATGGGGCGCCCTGAATAATCGGAACCATCGCTTCCCTTTATCACCCTGCTTTCAATGTATTCAATGCCTTCTCCATCGAAAAAGGAAGATGAGAGAAGGATATTGTCCAGCCTCTCCCAGTTTCCATCATAGTAATAAGTACTATCAAGAAGAGGAGAGGCATAATCAAGGAAAGGCGAGTAAAGCCATCCATCCCTGGCCCTGGAGCCGTCTCCAGTCAAAGGAAGCACTGTCTCCCCCTCCCTTGAACCGCACATTTCATCCTTGTGTATCAGCGGGTCTATATTGAAGTCCCCCAGGATAATCAAAGAACCGTCGAAGTCCTTTGCCTCATCTTTCAGAAACATCAGCTCCTCCCTTCTTATATCTTTGTTCTCTTCTTCCAGCCTGCTTCTCAGATGCACTCCTATTACTCTTACCCTCTCCCCCTCTATATTGAAATCCATTTCCAGCATAGGTCTGGCTTCAGGCAGAAACAAAAGGGAGACTGAGTAAGGCTTTATCCTCGATATAAAGGCTACGTTCAGGCCGCTTTCCTCTGAAGCAATGCCGTAATAGATATACCCTTCCTTCTTCAGTCCTCCCTCCAGCAAAGAAATGAGGACTTCCCTGCTCTCCACTTCCTCCAGGATGATTACATCGGCTTCCTTAAAGTTGGAGGCCATATGCATTATGGTTTTCTTTATCCTTTCATTGTATTTTTCATCATTCCATCCATCGCTTTCCCTCCACCCTGAAAACTCTCCCCCATCCTCTCTGGAATCGAAGAACTGGCACATATTCCATGTTGCGATTCCAAATCCAGCCTTGTTTATCGAGGGGGAGCAGGAAAGCAAAAGAGGAATGATGGAAAGAAGGAAAAGAAGCCGTCTCATACATATATATACAGAGAAATCCAGTTTTTTGAACAAAAAACTGGAAGGTCTCCCTTCCAGCACAAAACCAAAACAAAAAGAAATTACAAATCACATTTATTTGTTATGATTCTTCCCACTATACCATAAGCCTCTGCTTCTTCTGCGCTGAGCCAGTGGTCTCTCTCTGTATCCTTCGATACATCTTCAACACTCTTACCTACTGCGTCTGCAATGACTTTATCAAGCTTGATCCTCAATTCACCGAGCTTCTTTGCATATATATCGATCTCTATGGCTGTACCCTTCAACTGGGAAAGAGGCTGATGAATCAGGTATGTGGAGTTAGGGAAGGCCACTCTTCTCTCTTTAGGTACGGAGAGATAGATCAAGGCTGCTGCAGATGCAACAAGGCCCATGCCTACTACAGTGACTTCAGACCTGACGAACCTGATCATGTCATAGATGGCAAAGCCTGAGTCCACATCTCCACCGGGAGAGTTGATGTATACAGTTATAGGATCCTGGGATTCTGAATCCAGAACCAACATTCTCTGAGCAAAATCATCTGATAAATCTTTGTTGATTTCACCGCTTATCATGACGCATCTTGTCTTAAGAAGCTTATCGGATAAGGACGGATCAACACTTTTTGTCTTTTTTTCTTCTTCCATATTCCAAATATAGCCCAAATGTTTCATTTGGGAAATGGAGAGAGAAGAACATTTGGAATATAATACCTCCATGAAGAGTGCAACAGTATCTGTTATAGGAAGGCCCAGCAGCGGCAAATCCACATTGGTAAATACAATATGTGAGATGAAAGTCTCCATTACTTCACCTACACCTCAGACAACAAGAAACAAAATAAGAGGTATCTATACAGACCAAAGGGGACAGTTGGTCTTTACAGATACTCCCGGCTATCACCTTTCAGATAAAGAGATCAACAAAAGGATGCAGGATGTAACCGTATCTGCACTGAAAGACAGCGATATGATCCTCTATGTAATCGATGGAAAGAGAAAGGGCGGCAAGGAAGAGGAAGCCATCTGTGACATGATCAAGAAGGCAAAGGTCCCTACTGTGGCAGCCATCAATAAAAGCGATATCCTGACGGAAAAGGAAATGGAGGAAAGCAAGGCCTTCATATCCTCCCGTCTCCCTTCCGTTCCTGTCCTCTTCATCTCTGCAAAGAACGATGAAGGGGTGGACGAAGTGTTGATAGAACTATATAAAAACGCAAAGGAAGGGGAACTGTTGTATGATGAAAACCAATACACAGACCAGGACCTTGAGTTCAGAATCAGCGAAATAATAAGGGAGAAGACCATCTCCACACTCTCAGACGAACTTCCCCACGTAATTTATGTAGATGTAAGCGATCTGGAGTGGAATGAGGAGACAAGGACTGTGTGGATAAGAGCCTTCATCAACGTTGAGCGTGACGGTCAGAAGGGCTTTATTGTAGGAAAGGGCGGAAGTGGTATCAAGAGAATCGGCACTGAAGCAAGAAAAGAGATAAAGACAATATTCCCAGGCTCCACAGTCAGATTGGATCTTCAGGTGAAGACAGCGGAGAAATGGAGGCAGAACTCCATTGTCCTGGACAGGGTATTCCGCAATGACAAGAAACGATGAAAATAGGCGCGAAGGCGCCTATTTCATATCTTGAAACACTTATGGACACTATCAATGGTACC
>JALFRH010000021.1 GCA_022785155.1 Spirochaetales bacterium | reverse complement strand
GTATTATTTCTCTCTTGGACCAGGGTCTAAGTGTGGCATACTGCTCCGATGCAGGAACTCCTGGGGTATCGGACCCGGGGGCGAGGCTTGTTGAGAGGGTAAGAAGGGAAAGTGACCATAATATTGTCCCTATTCCCGGAGCCAGCGCCTCAGTGACCCTTGTATCCGCCTCAGGCCGCATCGGCAAGGCCTTTCTCTTCGAAGGTTTCCTTTCTCCAAAGAAAGGCAGAAGACAGAAGAGGCTGAAGGAGCTTATTGACAGGGGGGATGCCTTTATTGTCTACGAGTCACCCTTCAGGATTCTCAAGACGCTGGAGGAACTGAAGGATATGGGTGGAGTGGAGAAGATAGTTCTTGGAAGGGAACTGACGAAGACCCACGAGGAAATCATCTCGGGTACTCCTGAAGAAGTATATTCTTCATTTAAGTCCAGGGACTCCATCAAAGGTGAGTTTGCATTTGTCGTGGTACCCTTTGGAGATAAGGACGATGCTGACAATAAAGAAGATTAACACTCTGAAGCCCAGAGTAAGGGTGAGAAAGCTTGGAGCAATATTCCACGAAGCCTACTTGGGTGTATCTTTTGATGAATCATACCTGAAAGAGTGTATGGAACTCCTTCTTTCCCAGGAGCTGCTTACAGAAGAAGACAGAAAAGATATATTTCTCTTTTCCGGGAAAGGAAGAGAGGGTTGGGAAGATATATATTACCGTACCCTCTATATTCTTGGAGAGGCTCCTGCAGATTGGGATAGGGTGACGGAGACAGGGGAGAAGGATTGGAGCCAAAGAAAGGTTTTCAGCCACTATCTATATCTGGATCACCTTCGTTCCCCTTATAACGTCGGGTCCATATTCCGTTCGGCAGAGAGTTTCGGAGTAGGAAAAATATTTATAGCGCCAGGAACAGCGGATCCTCTGCACCCCAGATCCATTAGGACCAGCCGCAATACCGTAGAGGGTGTGGAGTGGGAATGGAGGGATATTTCCTCCATAGATGAAGAGATTCCTGTATTTGCTTTGGAATTGGGTGGAAAGGATCTATGGGATTTTGAGTTTCCCAAAAAGGGAATTTGTATATTGGGCAGCGAAGAGAGCGGAGTGTCCAAAGAAGCCTTGGAAAGGGCAGATGGATCTTTGGGCCGCGTTTCCATAAGACAGTACGGAGCCAAAGGCTCCATAAACGTAGCATCAGCCGCTTCCATATTGATGGAACATTGGATAGAGAGGGAGGTCAGGGGGAGTGAAGGAAAGAGAGAGCTTTGGTAGTAGATTAGGTTTTATTCTGGTAAGTGCAGGATGTGCCATAGGAATAGGAAATGTATGGAAGTTTCCGTACCTGGCAGGTGAAAACGGTGGTGGACTCTTTGTTCTCTTCTATTTCATCTTTCTCCTTATAATGGGGGTTCCTGTAATGTCCATGGAATTGGCTATTGGCCGAAGAAGCAGAAAAAGCGGTGCCGAGGGCTTCAGGGAAATAGAGAGAAAGGGTTCAAAGTGGCATATTGTCGGGTACACATCCATTATAGGGTGCTACCTATTGATGATGTTCTACACCAGCGTCGCAGGGTGGATGATATCTTACTTCTGGAAATTCCTCTCCGGTTTCTTCTCTTCTTCCATGGATAAATCTGCCGTTTCTTCGGTGTTTTCCAATATGCTTTCCTCCTCTTCGGATAGCCTTGTTTTTATGACGCTATCTGTTGTAATAGGAATGGGTGTATGTGCCCTGGGCCTGAAAAATGGAGTGGAGAAAATAACAAAGGTAATGATGATGGGACTCTTGGCCCTGATCATAATCCTTGCCATACACTCCCTTACTCTTCCCGGTGCAATGGAGGGGCTGAAGTTTTACTTGGTTCCATCTATTGGGACACTGAAGGAGAAGGGTGTGCTGTCCGTTGTCGTGGCGGCGATGAACCAGGCCTTCTTCACCCTTTCCCTGGGAATCTGTGCCATGGAAATATTCGGTACATATATGTCCAAGGAGAATACCCTCTTTTCAGAAGCCTTCAGGATCTCTCTTTTGGATACTTTCGTCGCCGTGGTATCGGGGCTAATAATATTTCCTTCCTGTTTCTCTTTCTCCGTCTCTCCGGATGCAGGACCATCACTTATTTTCGTCACACTTCCCAATGTATTTATAAATATGAAGGGAGGAAGAGTATGGGGGACACTGTTTTTTGTCTTCATGTCTTTTGCTGCCTTAAGTACGGTGATCGCTGTCTTTGAGAATATCATCGCTTCCTTTATGGACAACTATAAATGGTCCAGAAAGAAGAGTGTGGTGATCAACTTTATATCCATACTCCTTCTCTCCCTTCCATGTGCCTTGGAAAACAACCTTTTGAAGGGTGTAACCATATTGGGGAATAAGGGGGTTCTTGACAGCTGGGATTTCCTAGTGTCCAATCTCCTCCTTCCTCTTGGTTCCATAGCAATCATTCTCTTTTGTGTATGGAGAAATGGCTGGGGCTGGAATGAGTATTTGAAGGAAGCCAATACAGGTAAGGGTATAAAGATGCCTGGATCCAAGGCAGTGAAGATGTATCTGGGTGTCGTTCTCCCCATCCTTGTCTTTACGGTCATGATTCTTGGGCTTTTGTAAGGAAGGACTTATATTTTTGTCATAGTGATTGACGGAACAAGACGGAAAAGAATATATAGATGCTCGAGGTAAGGGATGGACATTATCAAGAAGCTTGAACCGAAGAATAATTTGGATGAGAACAGGAAACCTTTCTCTTCCCAGGCTCTTCTTGCCATCCTCATTCCATCCCTCATGGAGCAGGTCTTCACTACCTTGGTGGGCCTTGTCGATACTGCAATGGTGTCTTACGCAGGGGAGGCGGCAGTCAGCGGCGTAAGCTTGATCAACCAGCTGGCTTTTCTCTTTATCTTCGTCCTATCCGCCTTGGCAGGAGGGGGAGGAATCGTAGTATCCCAATATCTGGGAAAGAAGGATGGAGAGAGCGCCAATAAGGTTGCGGGGCAGTTTGTCATGGTTTCCTTCGTCTTTGGCCTTTTGATAATGGCCATCTGCCTCCTCTTTAGAAAGCCAATTCTCTCTTTTCTTTTCGGTTCCATTGAAAAGGAAGTAATGGAAGCTGCCTTGATATATCTCTTTGTTACAGCCCTCTCCTGGCCTTTCCAAGGTATATATTCAGCTTCCACAGCCATATTCAATGCCATGGGTAAGACCAAGGTCATAATGAAGGTTTCGGTATTGATGAATGCCATCAATGTCATAGGAAACTTCATTGGTATATTCATTCTCCACCTTGGAGTCTTGGGTGTGGCCATTCCCACTCTCATCGGCAGATTAATAGCCTCCATGGTCATGGTCATGGCTCTGAAGAAGAAAGATAATCTGGTCTCACTCTCTTTCAAGGGTATCTTTCCTTTGTCCCTGCCGATTATTTCTATTATTGTATCCATTTCAATACCTGGGGCTTTGGAGAACTTCCTCTTCCATTTTTCAAAGGTGGCTATATCAAGTATGGTAAGCACCTTTGGGACTTCATCCATAGCTGCATATGGCAGTGCAGGCAACTTCTGGTCCATGTCCTCCATATGTTCCATGGCCCTTGGGAGATGTTTTGTCACCGTAATAGGCAGGTGTATGGGGGCGGGAGACAAAGAGGCCGCCAAGTTCTATTCAAAGTATCTATTACGGATATCATTGGTGTTCTCTATCCTTTGGAATGTATTTCTTCTTGTGGTCTCTCCTCTAATGATCTCTTGTTTCGCCCTATCCAGGGAGACCAAGATACTTGCCCTTGTGATTATTTTCATCCATAACTTTGCCTTCGCCTTCCTTTGTTCGGTACACAGCGCCCTTCCAAATGGCCTCAGGGCTGCAGGTGACGTAAAGTGGGTCATGGGTGCTTCCATATTCTCTACAGTGGTATGTAGAGTCTTCTTTTCCTGGCTCTTTGGAATTAAGCTTGGCTGGGGAGTAATAGGAGTGACGCTGGCCATGGTGGTGGACTGGTCGGTAAAGACTGTAATGGTATATTCAAGATATAGAAGTGGCCTATGGCTTGAGAAGAGAGTCATCAATTAATGTCATCTCTGGCTTTGGCTACTTCTCCATAGGTCTCTCAGTTCATCTTCTATAAGCCTATTGAAGGAGCCCTGCTTATAGTTTCCCTTCCTGTCCCTTTCGCCTTTTTCAAGCCCTGACAACAGTTCCAGACCCTCGTCTATACTTGATATGGCCCAAATATGGAACTTTCCTTCACCAATGGCCTTCTCGACTTTATACGGGAGGATAAGGGAGGATTTGTTCTGTACAGGAATGATCACCCCCTGGGTTCCTGTAAGGCCACAGGTGGAGCAGGCGTTGAAGAAGCCTTGTATCTTTTCGTTTATCCCGCCCACAGGCTGAAGCTCGCCCATTTGGTTTACACTTCCTGTCACGGCAATATCTTGCCTTACAGGGAAACATCCTATGGCAGAGAGAAGGGCATAGAGTTCCGCAGAAGAGGCACTGTCCCCATCCACAGAACCATAGCTCTGCTCAAAGCAAATACCTGCATATAGTGAAAGAGGGAAGGATTGGGCATAGCGATGCCTTAAGTATCCTTCAAGAATCAAAAGGCCTTTATCGTGGATATTGCCGCTGAGTCCCGCTTCATGCTCTATGTTTATGATCCCCTCTGTTCCAGGGGCCACTGTTGCGCTGATTACGCAGGGGGTGCCGAAGGATGTAAGGCCACGGTCCATTACTGCAAGCCCGTTTACTACACCTATCTTTTCTCCCTCCAATGCCATGACCATAGTGCCTTCCTTTATTTCACTATTTATGTGCTCTTCGGCCATGGAGCTGAACCAGTCTCTCTTTTCCAGGGCGGAACGGACGTTTTCAGCTGTAATAAGAGCCTGGCCATTACTTCTGGCGTCCAAGTCCGCCTCTTCCAAAAGGTCTCCCAAAAGAGAGAGCTGTGTGGAGAGACGGGACCTGTCTTCGGCAAGAAAGGCTGAGTATCTGAGAATCTCTCTGTAGGCGCTGTCAGCCTGAGGTGTCAGAGTCTCTCCCGTCTTCTTCAGGTAACTTACGGTTCCGTTGATATTCTTTTCATCTGCAGCCATTGAATAATCGAACTGTGGCGACACCTTGAAGAACCTTAGAAAAGCGTCATCTTCCTCCGTCAGTTTATCGTAGATCTCTTCGCTTCCAAGGAGGATCACCTTTGTCAAAAGAGGAATTGGATATGGCCTTATGGATGACATCATCTCTCCCTGTACGGCAGTACTGGTAAGGCTTCTTTGTGTCATTTCCAAGTAGCGCTTGAGAGTAGTCCAAAGCTCTTCATTCTCCACAGTCTCTCCTGCGTTGAGGACCAAAAAGCCACCAGATGCCTCCTGATAGCTTCCCGCCCTTACACTTAAGTGTGGAGGAAGGTCTTTTTCCATGTAACCGAATAAGCTCTGGTGTGAAGGATGTGACTCTATGACAAGAGGGCGTCTTGTACTCTTTGAGCGGTCCAGAAGAATGTTTATTCTCCATGCCCAGGAGTTTTCTTCCTTATCAGGGAGAGTCTTTATGAACTTTATAAGTCTTGAATCCTTCCATTTATCACAAAGG
>JALFRH010000020.1 GCA_022785155.1 Spirochaetales bacterium | reverse complement strand
TTTTACACTAGATTTTCTACCATTTCCATAGAGTTCCAGTGAAAAAATCTATCATTATTCTATCATAAAAATACTATACCTTTCACAACATTCACAAAACCTAAACTTTGTATTGATAGGAATCTATTGTTTTTGCTTCATCAAGTTTTTTATATTCCTACCTCATCGTCCCAAATGCCACATCCGCGTGGGATATCTCCATTTTGAACAGCACAAGTACAATCTATTGCAAATCCTTTATATTCACAGAAGCAATAATACTCACAATTGCCATCATAGGGGTAACATAAAGACCTGCATAAGAATGGGCAAGTATCCTCGTTTCCACCCTTGTAAGAACCACCCATGTACAAATATAGTCTAGTTATTTTCAATCATTTCAATACATACTGATAAAGCAGATTTGCCCCCCTTTGCCAGCACGTCAGGCATATTTCCTGTTTTTGTCTTCAAATCCCCTTTTCCGTCGTCCAGCACAATTGGATTGAAGGAAACGACAATATTCGTATTGGGAAGCGTGAAGCTACAGAAAGGAAGACCTGTTCCGTTTCCAGGAGAGCGTGTTCCGACGACAGTAGCCCAACCTGTTTCCTTTGCAAAGGACGCAAGGTAATCTGCACCGAACCCAGTCAGGTTTCCGACAAGTATCCAGCGCTTTGCATCCTTTGCCTTGCCCTCTATCGTTCCTTCCCCATATTCATATTCCACAGTCCTTTGGAGAGCAGTCTTCAATCCATATCCATACGCCTTTGAAGACTTGTCTGTCTTGCTGACTACAATATCAGGATATGACGCTGCAATCTCTTCGCTCTTAGCGTATCCCTTATATGTATAAGTCCAGCTGCCTCCAAAAGGAGAAAGAATTGGATCGAGGTTGTTTGTAATGCTATTGCAGGATGTGAGGTCGAAGACTATATGTTCCACTTCCTCTATGCTATTGATAACCTTCGAGAGATATTCTTCACCAAAGAGAAGTGACTTCACGGAGAAAACCACAGTCTTGATGGAAGGAATGTATTGATGGCTTGGAGTGTTCCGGGACGAGCCGATGTTCTCTCCTCCATTTGAACCAAGAGCTATGTCGATGTAGTCGATATAGGTAAACTTTTTTGCAATGTTACGAAGAATCAAGGCAAATTCCTCGACGCTCTTTGCATTCTTGACCTGCTCTCTTCCTCCTTCTTCAAGTGCCTTCAGATCCAGCCCATCCTTCTCTGCCAAGACTGTCCCCGGATAATAATCATCGAGTATCTTCCAAAACTCGTCATAGTCTTTTTCATAGACTCCCTGAGAAAACAGAAGACCGACAGAAACCATCATTGCCACAAACAAGATAACACATTTCTTCATTCACCAATCTCCTTTGCTTTTTCTGTATTATTTACTAGAGCTTGAGAAATATACTTTATATACGTCATCTCTTCATTTGCCTTAAAAAGATTTTGCGTACAATAATTATATATATATATTTGTCATCAAAAAAAATGTCAGCACTTATTCTAGAGCAAAAATTCTTATTAGTCTGTGAACTTCCAAAGAATTATACCTCAAAGCCTAATGAGGCGTATACAGTATTTGAATAACGTTATCGGGTTTATGAATAACGTTATACAGTTCAGGAAAAACGTAACACAGTGTTCAATAACGTTGGATAGTATAAAAATCGGGGGTAAGAGGGATTAATACATTATTTTAGGTGGTCTTGCACTTGTCCACCTCTGATAGGTGGTGCTCATAATCTGTTTACATCTTAACAACTAACTTGATAGAACTTTCCACTGTTCAGTATGCTATACTATTAATAATATTATAAAGGAGGTGCTTCTTATGCCAGAGATTGCTAGATTTTATGGTATTATAATCAAAATGTTTTTTAAGCCAAAAGAACATGAACCAAGTCATGTTCATGCTATATATGGAGAATATGTAGGTACCTTCAATATTATTACAGGGGAAATGATTGAAGGAGATCTTCCCTTAAAAGCTCAAAACCTTGTAAAGGAATGGTTATCACTTTACTCTTCAGAGCTTCAGAAAATGTGGAATGATCAGACTATAACAAAACTTCCTCCTCTAGTGTGAGGTCATAATGATTCCTAGAATAAAAAAATTGCAGCCTAAAGAAGACTTTAGATTATTAGTTGAATTTGATGATGGAAAAACTGTCTTATATGATGTTAATTCTGATATAAATGATATTCCCTCATATCAAGATTTAAAAAACATAAAAGGGTTATTCAATTCGGTTCAAGTTGATGCTTCTAGGACCTGTGTTTTCTGGACAGATGATATAGATTTACCAAGTGATATTATCTATGAATATGGTGAACCGTTGGATTAACTGACTCTAACATCACCTTACCTCGATTCTGAGGTGGTTTTTCATTTACTGTTTCTCTTTAGGAACATTGATCAAAACAGTGAAATGCTTTGTCACTCGCTTGACTACAGAGTTGCTGGAAACCTCATCGTTGAGAATCATAGATGTCCAACTGCTTGGAGAACGCTGAGAACACACGATAGTGCTTTTTTGTTTTCGTTTCTTGTCTCCAATCATGACCTTCTTCAATAGATATTTTCCATCTGTGATGGTTAACCCATTATGAGATCCCTTTCGACGTTACATATCTCTAAAATACTCTGTATAAGCTTCAAATGGCACCATTAATAATTATGGCCTTTTAGACCTGCATTACTGCCTTTTCGCTACGCAGTCCCGAAATAGTCAAACGAAAAGGGACAGACTTAAGGATAGTCAAGTAAAAAGGGAAAAATCATCTTCATTTTTTTGATATAATCCTGCACAAAAAGCATATTAACAGTGCAAAGAAGAAATATGCAAAAAGACAAACCTATGTTGCGACAAGCTGTATTCGACCAGGTATTACAAGATGGCGGAACTCGAAAAGAAGCTTAAAAAGGCAATCGAAAATGACAAGGCCAGTTCCCTGCTGGAAAACCTGTCAAAAGTCTCCTGCCTCATCATCGATGAAGTGGGGCATTGCGATCCCTTGAATGGAAGAGAGTCCAACCTTTTTTTCCAGATCCTTGACAACAGGTATGATAAGGGCAAAGGCTCAACCGTGTTCACCAGCAACATGAAGCCATCCGAATGGAGACCTCTGTTCTTTAACGCCTCCGTCGCCAGATGTGCATTGGACAGAATAATGGACAGGTGCATTGCAATTGACATTCGTGGAGCCAGTTACCGTGGACAGCAGAAGAATGTCTTCAAGATCTCAACAAGCTCTGTTCCTGAAGTTACGGGACTCAATCTGTATCAATAAAAAATAAGTCTGTATCAGCACAGTGGACCTGGAAACCCCTCCTGCAATGCGTAGAATGCAGTTTTACCCTCTGAATCGGTGTACTTTTGGGTAGTGCACTGCCAGATTCAGCAACTTTTCCAGCTTCTCATACTTGTTTTCAGGTGGATTCATGATGAAGCAGAAGAGGTTCAGGTAGTCCTGAAGATCCTCCCTCATGAACCCCGAATGCGACCGCAGAAAAAGCTTCAGCATCCTGCATGCCTGGTTCACCGGATCCATGGGATTGTCCTTGTCTGCAAGGTTCTTCGTCACTCTGGAGTCATGGACTTCACTTGTAAGGTTGAGCCTTGACACAAGGATCCCATGGCTCTTCTCCATGTCATGTATGAGATGGGATTCCTCCTTGATGTGTGAGGAGAAGGCATCCCAGGTCCTCTTGCTGCTTGTTTTTCCTGTACCCTCCACAACGGCGAAGATGTCGGTTCCATCGGTGCCGATGGCAATGCATTGCTGATTTCTTGAAAGGCCCCTGTATTCCTTTCCGTCAGGTCTCCTCTGGACATCAGGTTCCCTGACACGGTAGAAGGTCTCATCAATCCACACCTTGCCTCCAAGGACAATGTCCTTCTGGTAGTCCTCCAGCATAAGGAAGACCTTCTCAATCCAGTATTTCGTTGTGTTGATAGAATTTCTGTTTGCCTTGGAGGTCAGGCTGAAGCTTCCGTAGCCGAATATGTCGAGAAGAAAGTCCAGCCATTCGGTCAATGGTATCTTATGGCAATCGAAGAGCGTATTTGTCAGGATGTTGAAGGAACAGCCGCAGTCTAGGCATTTGTATCGCTGCAGGCCGTTGGCCGTGAAGCCCCTCTTCTTGATGTGGCCGGAGCCGCATTGGCGGCATTCCTCTACGGACATCGAATTCAGCAGAGGAATCTCCGCTGACCCTTTGATCTCAGGATGCTTGCCTTCATAGTCATCCCTGGTGCATGTCTCGATGAAGATCTGCATAGGAGTGGCTTCACTGACGCCAGTCCATGGAGTTCTTCTCCTGGATTTGGTTTCTATTTTCTTAGTCATGGTGGTAGTCAACTGCATGATGGAAAGGCCAGACGTTGACTACCACATCTACTTTCTGGCCTTCCCGTCACACAAGTATGTCTCGATTCTATTCTTTGACATCT